>DATLHW010000190.1:0-7001 GCA_035539675.1 Burkholderiales bacterium
CCATTCGACGTAAACGACAATCCGGAAGCAATCACGTCAACGCTCACCAGGACTCTCGCCGAGCGCGAAGCCGCGGTGCTTGCCGGCGAACACGCAGCCAACCTGCGCGACGCAGCAGCGACGTTGCGCGAAAAATCCCTGCATACCCAGGAAGAAGTCGCCAAGGTCACGGCCGTGTATAGCGCGCATACCGAGGCGCAGTTGCTAGAAGCGAACGAGCGCCTCGTCGTCGCGACTGTTCATGCTCAGACCATGGCGGAAGCCGCCGAGGGAACCACGGCGCAGATGTCCCACATGGCCAAACATGACTTCCTGACCGGCTTACCGAATCGCTCCATGTTGACCGACCGGCTGGCGCAGTCCATCGCGCTCGCGCAACGCCATGGCACGAGAGTCGCCTTGATGTATCTGGACCTCGACCATTTCAAACACATCAACGATTCTCTCGGACATGCGGTCGGCGATCAGTTGCTGAAATCAACCGCCAAGCGCCTGCAAGAATGCGTCCGCGGCTCCGATACCGTCTGCCGTCAGGGAGGCGACGAATTCGTGGTGCTGCTCGCCGAAGTCTCCACTGCGCACGACGCCACGCTGACCGCCAAAAAATTGATCGAAGCAATGACCGAGCCCTTTCTGATCGGCGGCCACCGGCTTCACATCACCCTGAGCATCGGCATCAGCGTCTACCCTGACGACGGCAAGACTGTCGAAACCATCATCAGAAACGCCGACACCGCGATGTACCACGCCAAGAAAAATGGGCGCAACAACTATCAGGCATTCGCGCCTGAGATGAATGTCCGCGCCATCACGCGGCAACGCATCGAGGCCGCGCTGCACCACGCGCTCGATCAGCGTCAGTTTGTGTTGCACTACCAACCCAAGGTGAACCTCGAGACCGGCATCATCACCGGCGCCGAGGCCCTGGTCCGCATGCGACGGTCCAATGATCGGCTCGTCTATCCAACGCAATTCGTCGGCATCGCCGAAGATTGCGGCCTGATTCTGCCGATCGGCCAATGGGTGCTCCGCGAAGCCTGCCGTCAAGCAGCGGAATGGTTGCGAGCCGATCTCCCAATTGGGCAAATCGCGGTAAACGTCTCCGCCGTGGAGTTTCATGGTAAGAACTTTCTCGCCGGCGTACGCGCCATTCTCGACGACACCGGCATGGACCCTCACCACCTCGAATTGGAACTGACCGAAAGCGGGCTCATACAGGACGTGGAGCCGACGACGACGATCCTGCGCACGCTAAAGGATCTCGGATTGCGTATCGCCATTGACGACTTCGGTGTCGGTTATTCCAGCCTAAGCTACCTACGCCGCTTCCCTATCGACACACTCAAGATCGATCAGTCATTCGTGCAGGATATCCATGGCGAAGCCGATGAAGCCATTATCGTCAGCGCCATCATCGCGATGGGGAAGAGCCTAAAACTGCAGGTGGTCGCCGAGGGCATCGAAACGGGTCAACAGCTCGCCTTTCTGCAAAATCAACAGTGCGCCGAGGGACAAGGCTATCTCTTCAGCCGCCCCGTGGTTGCCGAGGAATTCGCCGGATTTCTGATGGCTGGCCGGCATTAGACGCCATGTCATCGGATTTCCAAATGTCAGGTTGCGACAGCTACCTGACAAACCACCGCCTTTCGACAAGCCCCCCGGTTCCTGTAGGAGCGAGCTTGCTCGCGATTGTCAGCGGGGCCACGGACGCAATCGCGAGCAAGCTCGCTCCTACAGCGCCGCGGTTGACGCGCCCGCTAACTGACGCCATGTCGTCAGTGAGGCTGGCGCCGTATACCTCGCGGGACGTTAACATTCTCATAGCCGCCGAGTTCCGCTTTGAACAAAGCTTCGATCGCCGCCGGCGACACCGGCCTGCTGAACAGATAACCCTGCATTTCGTCGCAGTTATTGGTGAGCAGGAAGTCGAGTTGCTCCTCGGTTTCCACACCTTCGGCGATGACCTTGAGATTAAGTTCGTGCCCTAATGAAATGACCGCTTTGGCTATCGCTTTGTCATCTTCGTCATTGGGAATGTCACGCACAAAGGATTGGTCGATTTTGAGCCGGACAATGGGAAAGGTCTTGAGCGCGCTCAGGCTGGAGTAACCCGTACCGAAGTCGTCAATGGAGAGCAGCACCCCCATCGCTTGCAGCGCTCGCATAGTCTCAAGAGCATTCTCGAGGTCTTGCATGATGAGGCTTTCGGTCAACTCCAACTCCAGATACTGGGCTTCCAGTCCGCTTTCCTCCAGCGCTTGAGCGACTTGCTTGACCCAGTTTTTTTCTTTGAACTGCCGGGCGGATACGTTGACCGAAACGCCGATGGCAGGCATGCCCGCGTCCTGCCAGGCTTTGTTTTGTTTACAAGCGGTGCGCAGCACCCACTCGCCGATGGGAACGATGAGCCCGGTCTCCTCCGCCAGAGGAATAAATTCCATGGGAGAAACCATGCCGCGCTCCGGGTGGCGCCAACGGATCAACGCCTCCACCCCGACAACCCGCTTCAATCGCAGATCCCTCTTGGGCTGGTACAGTAGTTCGAACTCGCCACGGGCGATCGCGTTGCGCAATCCGTCTTGCATCGCGAGCTTCTCATTGACCTTGCTGTTCATCTCGGCCGCGTAGAACTGATAGTTGTTTCGCCCTAAGTCCTTGGCGCGATACATGGCGGCGTCGGCGTTCATCAACAAGGCGCTGGCGTCGGCGCCATCGGCGGGATAGGTCGCCAGACCTAAGCTGCCGGTGAGCAGGAACGTTTGGCCAACGACCTGGACGGGTTGCGCGATGGCCTCCCGGATCCTCTGCAACGTTGGGATAATGGCTTCCCCTGTTTCGGATTGATCGAACAGAACAATCACGAATTCATCGCCGCCCAAACGCACAACCGTGTCAACGCTGCGCACGCATTTCACCAAGCGTTCGGCCATGATTTTCAGCAAGTCGTCTCCCGCTTTATGGCCCAGACTGTCATTAACTAACTTGAAGCCATCCAGATCGATAAAAATCACCGTCACCAAGCGATGATATCGCTCGGCATACGATATCGCCTGGGTAAGGCGATCCTCCAGCAGAGAGCGGTTCGGCAGCCCTGTCAACGTGTCGTGGGTCGCCTGGTGTTTCAATTGATCGTGGGAGTTCTCAATGAATTCCGCCATCTGGTTCATGGCGCGCGCCAGTATGGCGAATTCATGTTCGCGACTTTCCGGCGCCCGGGCGCTGAAATCCCCCGAGGCGA
Source organism: Burkholderiales bacterium (assembly GCA_035539675.1). Classification (GTDB taxonomy): domain Bacteria; phylum Pseudomonadota; class Gammaproteobacteria; order Burkholderiales; family DATLHW01; genus DATLHW01. The sequence continues at coordinate 3,239 of DATLHW010000190.1, forward strand.
CGCGCTTGGAAAAAGTGATCAACTGCATCACGGAGCCGGTGATGCGCCGAGACACAATGGTGGCGACGATTGCGCCCAAAAGGGTTGCAATAGCGACCGTGACAAAGACGGTCCATCGCGTGATGTTGGACGCGCTTTCCACGCCGTTTCGCGTTTGAATGGCGCGTTTGGTTGCCGTGGTGTGCAGATCTTCCAGCAAGGATTCGACATCAAGCGCGGCGGCAACGTAGCCTTGCTGGATCGCCGCATCAAATCGACCGCGCTGCTCGTACAGGTTGACGAAGGCAAGAAATCCATCTTCGTATTGCCGAGACCGTTGTTCGATCCGGCTGACCTGGTTCCGCAATCCCGCATCGGAAGAGAGGATGCGGATGCTGGTAAGGTACTCCCGCATATCGAGCAGATTGTCCTGCATCGCCGCCACCATACGCTCGCCCGTATCGCCCCCATTAACCCGGTATACGGACAGCAGGAAGTCGCTCTCAACGTCGCGTGCTTTGTGCATCGCCAGCACGCTGCGCAAACTCAGATCGGCCATGCGGCCATCACTCTTCAATAGCTTGTCGATTGCGACCACCGAACGTTTTTCGCTGAGATAAAAAACCATGCCCAGCGCGAGCATCAACGCAATTACAACGCCGAATCCCAGCGCGATCTCGATTTTTAGGCTGCGCTGCTTACGCCACCACGGAGAGTTTGCCAAGGAATGACTCGCTTCCACACTGCGCCTATTGATCATGCGACTTACCGAGTTCGCTCATCGTCGACCATTTTCATAAACTTCCGTACATTTTCTTCGCCGGCATAGCGCTTGATGCTTTGGCTGGCGGGCTCGACCAGTGTGCGAAACGGTTTGGAGTCGGGGCGCGTGACCTTCACTCCGGCATCGACCATTTTGGCAATCAGGCTTTCCTCTTCGGCAACGATTGCTTTGCGCATGCCCTCGCCTGCCGTCTTGCTTTCTTCACGCAGAATTTTCTGCTGCGCCGGCGTGAGCTTTACCCAGCTCTTGACGCTCATGACGTGGAGCATGTTGTAGTAAACATGCCGCGTCAACGCGAGGTGTTTCTGCACCTCGTACAGCTTGTTGTAATAAATGACGTGGAGCGGGTTCTCCTCGCCGTCGACCACGCCCTGCGACAACGCCTGGTAGAGTTCCTTGAAGGCGATCTTGCTGACTTCCGCGCCCATCGCCTCCATCGTGGCTTCCAACTCAATCACCGGCGGGACGCGTATCTTCAGGCCACGCACATCCTCGGGCTTATTGATCGGACGCTTGTTGTTGGTCAGGTGGCGGAAACCCCATTCCCAGTTGGACAAAATAACAAAGCCTTGCTTCTCGGCAAGCGGCGCCAGCCAGCCCATCGCCGGACCATCGAGCACTCTGTGCGCATGCTCGTAGCTATCGAACAAATAGGGCGTCACCACAACAGCGAATGCCTTTTCGTATTTGATGAAGTAGTTCAGGGAGGTTGCATCCAGATCAATCGCACCGAGCCGGACTTTTTGCAGCAGTTCGTTTTCGCTGCCGAGCTCACCCGTAGGAAAGATATTCATCTTGATTTGCCCGTTGGTGCGCTCCTCAACACGCTTTGCAAATTGAATGGCCGCCAAATGGCCCGGGTGCGTCGTTGTCGCGGCATGCACAAACGTCAAGGTGACCGGCTCGGCATGCGCCTTATACGCATAGGCGGCGAAGACGAACGCGGCGATGAGCATCAATCGAATCGTTTTCATGGCGTAATGTCCTTGGTAAGTATTTTTGGTGAGTATCTTTAATGGAATAACTGGACCGCTGGCAACCGGGCCAGGTGTCCTGCCGTCAAGTAGAAAAATGGCGATTGGACGTGCCCGAGTGTGCGTTGATCGCAAACAAATTCCGGAACCTTGGTGTTCAGCCGGAGACGTCTTCCGCCTCCAAAGCGTTAAAGAATGCATAGCCACTCATACCCGCTTTGGCGCGGTACATGGCGATGTCGGCTTTTCTTATTAATTCCTCGCCAGTAGCGCCATGGTCAGGATAAACGGCAATGCCGATGCTCGATTTAACGAGCAATTGCAGGTCGCCAATATCAATAGGCTGAGCAATATTATCTAAGACACCCGCGGCGATTCGCTCGATATTCTCGCTACCTTGTGGGTTCATCAATAAGTACAAGAATTCATCACCGCCATTACGGCACACGGCATCCTCATCGCGAGCGTGTTGTAACAAGCGTTTCGCCACCTCCTTCAGTAGCGAGTCGCCCACGGGGTGCCCATGCGTGTCATTAATGCTTTTAAAACGATCTAGATCGAGGAACATTACCGCTAGCGTCCACTCATGGCGATCAGCTAGAGAAATTGCATCCGCCAGCCGGTAATCGAATAGCTCACGATTTGGCAGACCCGTCGTAGCGTCATGCAACGCCCTCCGCCGTGCGTCTTCCTCCTCTTCCCGCGCAACCGCCAAGGACGCTTCCGTCTCCGCCAAAGCATCTCGGGCGCCGGCCAACGCGGACTCGATCTTTTTCAAATCGTCGATACCTTGAGCCAAGTTTTCGTTGACTTCACGCAGGTCACCGGCGCACTCCTGCACTTTGCTTTCGACTCGTTCACTGTTCGCGAGCGCCTCATGGGCCGACAGCTTCGTCACGCCGTCGTCTATCTTTCTCTTCACGTCGGCATTGGTCTCGCCAAGGTCGTCCGCACACGCTTCCACCTTCTCTTTCACTTCCTGGCTTTTCTCCAGCGCCAACGCCAATGCAGCCGGCTCGTCGTCGGGCGTCGTAGGTTGATTTCGATCCAATGTCATAAGGTGGCCCCTGTTTACTATTGAGCAATGTGGCTCTCATTCCTGCCGATCACAATTTCATTCCGATCCCATCTGATTTTTTTAGTCGCCATTGAATCAACCAGCGCAAAATCATTTATCGATTAAGTACTTTTCCGCTTTCCGATGACAGTAATCTGTTCGCTGTCGAACATAAGAACCTGTTTACGATCTAATCGGGCTTGCGCGGGTGGTTATTTGGTCGCGGGGCTAAGCGCGACGACGCGGCATGGCTATCCCCTGTAAGGAGGAGCAACAACGCCCCGCGACCAAATAACCACCCGCCCGGCGGGTTGAGGATAAAAAGGCGCGATTGCGTCAGTAAAACAAAAAAAAGCCCTGGCGTTCGCCCCCTCTCCCACGCGCGGGAGAGGGTTGGGGAGAGGGCTGCTCGTCCATTTATAAAGCATGGCCAAAACGGAGCGAAGCGGAGTTTCGAGCGAAGCGGCCAACCGCGCCCCTCACTCCGAGCACTCCCGCTTTTTTATCCTCAACGCAAGCCAGATTAGATCGTAAACAGGTTCTAAGGCATGAGAATTTCGAATCAGGCGTCACGACGGCTTCTTGCATCAAAACGCGTTCCATCCGGGGATGGTTCGACGAAGCGATTCTCCATACCAAGTTTTAACGCTTGCCTAGCATAGGCCTTCTTTGCTAACCGTTTTTTTGAAGGTTTCGAGCTCGTTAAAGTGGTAACAGCGTTCCGCGCCGGTTACGTGCGTTAGCGAACAGACTAAGAGGGGCGTTAACCATAACCTGACTTCATCCGAGCCAGCGTGCATGTTATTTCTACACGGTGACGATGCCCAACAATTGCAGTTGTCGCAGGCTTGGCGAAGCGAAGCATGTACCGACATGGCTTGCCGATGCCCCCCCACATAAAGGAACCATAATGAGCAAACTCAACCTTAACCTGCTCGCGCTTGCGGTCAGCCTCGCGTTCAGTACCGG
>DATLHW010000191.1:0-19144 GCA_035539675.1 Burkholderiales bacterium
TTGGCAAAAGACTTCGGTTCGATCAATGGAGGGACTCATGCTTTGCTTCCTTATTGAAGTGTGGCGACACTCCAGTAAGGACAAAAATGGCGTCCCTCCATTCCCATGAAGTTACGTCGAACTCGCGTTAATTAGTGTACCTGCTGAGACCCCAAAGTCATTAGAACTAAAATTTAGCAAAATATTACTCTATTCGAATTAAATTTTCGGAGCGAATAAATTGTGCGTGAGCAAGACGATTGAACGCCAAACCAATCGAGAGTAGCGCACGCGCTGGCTCATACGCAGCAGAAAACCGTCGGGAAAGTTAGGCTAGACGCGTCCAACAGGATACGTGGTCAAATAGCATAGATCCCAAGCCCCCCTCCATGAAGATTCCCGGTCTCGGCAATTTATGCATTCAGAGCCCGGCCCTTTTCTCTCAAGGCGATATGACTTTGTCACGCAGACTTTCCACACTTCGAATGAGGCATTGATGGCTAACCATGGAAATGTCACGGGATTTTCCTTGGAATCGACTGAGGTATTACGCCCTAGTAACCGCGACGAGGTAAGGCAATACGTCCTGGAAGCACGGCAACTTGGGCGACCGTTATACCCAGTATCCACAGGGTTGAACTGGGGATATGGATCGAGTTCGCCAGTAAAATCGGGTTGCGCGCTGTTAGACCTCTCCGCAATGAATAGCATTTTGAATGCAAAGCGTATTTCATTGACCAATCCAGTGGCCGTAATCGAGCCGGGGGTGACTCAAGCCCAGTTGCACCACCACTTGAAGGAAAACTGCCCTGAGTTGATGTTCAATGTTACTGGCTCGGCGGCTGAAACAAGCATTATTGGCAATGCGTTGGATCGGGGGGTTGGCTATTTAGGGCCACGGCGGGAAGATGTTTTCGGCCTAGAATTCGTGACTGGTACAGGTCAGTTACTGCAAACGGGATTCAGGCGGATGGGCGACGCATCTCCGCTGGCTCATTGCCACCCATACGGGCTTGGCCCCATGCTTGATGGCTTGCTGTTTCAAGGTAATTTTGGTGTGGTTACCAGCGCGTGCTTCAAGCTAGTGCCGCGCCCGGCGCGCCAACTGTCGGTATCTTTAGCTTTACGCCACGAAGCTAATCTGGGGCGTTTTATCAATGCCTTGGCCCAGCTGAAACGCGAACACGTAATGAGCGCTGTTACCCATATTGCGAACAAAGCCAGGACTCACGCCAGTTTGATGTTTGGCATTTGCACCTATCTGGAATCGCAGTGCCGATTAACAGAGATGACTCTCGCAGCGGAGGCTAGCCGCGTGTTATCCCTTGTATCCCCCCATCAGTGGACAAGCCTCGGCGGGTTGGCCGGAAGCCCTCAATTGGTAGATGCAGCATTAGCGGAGGTCAAAGGCCGCATGCGTGGGTTGGCCCGAGTGACTTCCGTAGACGACGCCAAGCTTGCGCTGGGTTATAAAGTGTTACACAGACTACGATGTATCCCCTGGGCTCGAGCCAACGCCGCGGCGATATCGGCGATTCGGCCACTACATGGCCTAGCCACCGGAATCCCCACCGACGCTGCGATCAATAATTTATTGTGGCGCTTTGGTCAACCCGCAATGAACCCAACGCAACTCGATGAATCACGGTGTGGTCTTCTATTTATAAGTCCAGCTTTGCCAATGGATGGCGAATTTGTGGCTGATGTAGCCAAAGGAATGAGCAATGTCGGACGTAAGTTTGGGCACGAGCTTTACATGACGCTCAATATCGAGACTGAAAATTCCTTGGTAGCAGTTGTTAATTTATTGTTCGAACGAACGGATGCATTCGCCGTCGAGAATGCGAAACGCTGCGCGACGAGCTTGCACACCTACATCAAATCACGCGGACTAGAAGTTTACAGAGCGCGTGCCGACATGATGTCAGATGTCGTAGATCCGGCGTCAGAATACTGGCAGGCGGTACGAGACTTAAAGTCAGCCCTAGATCCAGACAATATAATTGCACCCGGACGATACAATTTAGTCGATTAACGAAAGCGAGACCTTACGTGGCGTAATATCTGCTCTCAGTATATAGGTTGCAACATCTCGCTCCAGAACAAGGTCACTTGAGACATCAGCATTAGGTAAAAGCAGGCGATCGACTCTCTAAATTATTGGCATCAACAATATTCACAGGGCGCGAAGTTTGCCGGTTGTGCACCCCGCAAGTCAGTGACAACCAAATATAACTTTAAGGGCATTTCTTTAAGCCACGCCAAGAGTTTTGCGCCATTCGATAGCTTACCGGTTAGGGGAGGGCGCTCGACGTTTGTTATGAAATGCGTCGATAAGGGTAATCCTGATAACCTCGTCGCGGTACATACCCTCTCAAAGCATGGTTTTCCAAACATCCAAAGGCTGTCGAGTTTTTTTACACGCCCCACCATAAGCTTGCTACATCGAGTAACAATAATTTACCAACCAATTGTTAATAAACATAAATTAATCAATGGCACACTCCATGCTTAAGCATCCTTGACGGTGAATTTTTCGATAAACCTGGGCCGTCGCCCTATGCTTTGAGTTGAAGGAGACATACTATGAATAAGTGTTTAAAGTTAAAAGCTTTGGCAGCCGGAACCCTTGCCGCACTGGCATTCGGCAGCGCACAAGCAGCACCAATTGATTTTGTTTTTAACACCAGCGCAATTGCTGGTAGCACGACTAATGAAACGTTCACAGCTGACGAACTGACGTTTACGTCGATTTCGGCAACCGCGACCACGACCGATACTTCCGCGCCTTTCGGATCCATTGGTGCTGCGGATGGACTTTTTGAATTAGGTGTTACTTCTGTTGTCAATTTTCAGCTTAACAACGGCAATGTTTTTGGCACCGGCGTAAATAACGACTACGAGTTGCTCGCTTCATTTAACCTTGCGGGTACAAGCACCCTTGTAGCCCAAGGTGTACTTGGCCTATTTTCGACTGGTAACGCAACTGTTTACTACGATGAAGCTTTAGATAACGTTATCGGCGGCACCGCAATTCCGATCGCAACCCTATCTCTCCTCTCCGGCTCATGCCTTATTACAGCACCCGGCGGCGCTGTTGGAGTTCCTGACGGAAGCTGCTCGTTCATATTTGGCTTTGATGCTGTGGGTGTAACCGATAGCGGCGTTTGGACACTTGCTCCCGCAGGTCCAGACTTGGGTACGCTGGGCGCAACCCTTGTGTTGGATTTGGATATTGATGACATTTTCCCAGCGTTACAGCTTGCATTTCCTGGTTTTGGCGTAACCTGTGATGAAGATATGGATGGCGGCGCGGATGCATGCGTCCAAGTCAATAGCATCTCTCATGACGGTTCTGCCACAATTGAAGTTAATGCTGTTCCGGAACCAGCAACCCTGGCTTTGTTTGGCATGGGCCTGTTGGGACTTGGTGGCTTCGCACGTCGGGCCAAGCAACAAAAATAGCAACACGCAGTAAGATCAGTTTTTGTAGTTAAAAACCCCACCGAGATTCCTCGGTGGGGTTTTTTAATTGAGCCAGACATTTTTCGCGACTAAAGCGATTCCACGTATGACGGCAAGCCTGCGACGTTATATGCCATCTTGCTTGATCAAAAATCACCATCGCATGCCTGCTCGGTTCAATCGCCTAGCTCAAGACGTTGGTAATCCACCCATTTTGAAGCCGCGTAGAAGTAGAAGCTATATGGCCAAGGCCAATTTCTGTTTGGGAGTGATTCTTCCAATGGTCATGTTGGGACGCTCATGATTATAGGTCCATAGCCATATCTGGTCACGAAAGCCTGGACCACCATACCTTGGTCAACAGTAAGCTCACCCACCAATCGAGCGCTGGGCCGGGCAGAAGGCTCCAAAAATATTAGCCGATTCCGGCAGGCAATATACCTTGTGCGCGCGGAGACCATTACCATCTTCAATCGCTTCAGCAATTCAAATACACCGCTCAAACAGTAATCGATGCCGAAGCTCTCCTTTGACAATTCCTCACACTCGAACCATGACCCCATTCGGCTTGCAGCTTTGAGTAAAGTCCAAACTATCTCCCGTGCCATTCCCGTAGCGCAGCCCCAGATGAATCGCCATTCCGAGCCGCGTCGCCAGAAGCAAAGGCTAGTCTGGTAAAAATAAAGGACTTTAATCGGCATCACATTAGGATTGCTCAAGGTGAACCGATTATCGGATGACGGGAGTCAGAATGTATAAACCGTCAAACGGCAAGCGCAAGCTGTTCAGATGACCAAACACGAAAACACAGGCCAGGTCTTCGGAAAGATATCAACGTGGACCATGCGCTGTGCTTGCATTCCCCCGCCCACCGCGGCGACATCAATGTTGTTGTCATTTGGCAAGCGAACGCGCGGCCTCCATGCTTCAACAACGCGCCATTGACCTACTGTCATCGCCTGGAATACTCTTTGTAATTCGTCACATCGAAGCAAAATAACGTTTTCAGGATTAGGGTACATTACCTGGATGGCCCGTATTCGCTCGTTGTAGTTAATCTGTCACAGCACTCGAACAACCATCGCGTCCCGGCTTGCGGCTGATCTCATCTAAAGTGATTCTAGGCTTCTCGTTGGCGCTGGACTCGCTAGAAAAGAAACGGGTTACTTATGTCCATCATTGAAAATCGCAGCCAAGCGATCCCGATCAAATCTGCGCCACATTTGCGCTTTGGAATCGCGACATGTTGAAACTGGCCATTCGAAATATCTTTCGTCACAAGTTGCGCACGGCGCTCACCTTAACCGCCATTGCAACTGGCGTGGCAGCGCTCATCCTCTCAGGCGGCTTCGTTCAAGACATGTTTTATCAATTGGCCGAAGCAACAGTCCACTTCCATACGGGCCATATACAGATTCATCGAACAAACTACCATGAACGCGGTTCCCGAGAACCGGAGAAATTCATTATCGAGAATACGGCGGAGGTTAGGGCTGCGGCCGCGGCGAGCCCGGAAACTGTTAGCGTCATGGAACGAATTTATTTCTCGGGCCTCATCAATAATGGACAAGTCGATTATCCGATCCTTGGCGAAGGCATTGAAGCGGATAAGGAAGCAAAGCTCAGCGATTTGCTCAACATAATTTCGGGACGCCGACTTACAGAGCAGGATCGCTACGGAATAATGCTTGGTGAAGGCGTTGCGCGCGCGCAAGCGCTTAAGGCCGGAGACCGCGCGACAATCGTATTAAACACGGCGCAGGGCGGAATCAATAGCCTGGACTTTGACGTTATCGGTATTTTTCGCACGACCAAAGATTATGATGATCGCGCGGTCCGCATCCCACTCGCCACCGCGCAAGAGCTACTCGACACCAAAGGCGTAAACGCCCTTGTTGTCGAGCTTAAAGAAACATCGCAAACCGATACGGCTCGTCAAAAGATACAGTCGCAATTTGATCCTAAGGTCTATCAAGTCATGCCTTGGCACGAGATAGATGATTTTTACGCCAAAGCCAAGGTGCTTTACCAAAATCAATTTGGTGTTTTGCAGCTCATCATCCTCGCGATGGTCGTACTCTCAGTAGCGAACAGCGTAAGTATGGGTACATTCGAACGCATCGGTGAGTTCGGCACACTGATGGCGCTCGGTGATCGCAGCAACGGCATCTTTAAATTGATCATGATGGAAAACATTCTGCAAGGATTCTTGGGTTCGTTAACTGGAGTAATCGTTGGCGTTGTTTTGGCCCTCATCATCTCAGCCATAGGAATTCCCATGCCGCCACCGCCAAACATGAATGGGGGTTATACGGCGTACATTTTGCTCACGCCGGGAGTGGTTATTGAGGCATTCTGCGTTGGCGTAGCAGCGACGGTATTGGCTGCACTACTACCTGCGCGTCGCGTTTCGCGCATCCCGGTCATTACAGCGCTTCGGGAGAACACGTAGAACTGAGACCGAGCTTTGCCGTGCTGAAGTATTTTGCTTGAGTAAGCGCCAAATCGATAGGGGATCGAAATCGTTCCATCACGATAAAACGTCACGTCGGGAAATCGTCAGGTAGGCGTCTAAACCAGTTTACTCAATCGATAACACAAAAAAATGTCGCGGCCATTTATCAAATGGCCGCGACAAATAACGAGGAAAATAATTTAAGAAAACTTCTACAACTGCTTTAGCAACTCTTTCGCATCAACGAGCCGAGGAAAGCTTTTACCCGAAGCAAGCAACTGTTCCAATTCCTTGCGCGCCTGAGTTTTGTCACCCGACTTCGCAAGTCCCACTGCCAAGTGATAACGAATTTCGGTGGATTGAGGAGCCAACGATTGCGCCTTTTTGAGCAACTCCACCCCACGCGCGAACTGCCCCTGCTCAACTAAAATCCAACCGAACGTATCGACAATATCCACGTTGTCAGGCTTAAGCTTGTAAGCTTGCTCGGCATACTTTACCGCCTGCGGATCTTTCTCCTGCTGGTATAACCAAGCCAGATTATTCAAAATTGAAAAATTGCCGGGATCCTTTTTTAGCACCAGTTGGTACTGCTCAATGGCGCGCTTGTGTTGCCCGTCTTTTCCATATGCTTGCGCGAGGAAAACACGAACACCGGTGTTTTGAGGATGCGCAGTAAGCCATTCGGATATGCGAGCATCCGCCTCCTTGGTTTTGCCAGACAAATGCAGAGCCGCATACACCTTCACAATCGCCTTACTATTGTCTACCGTAGAAAGCCCCGGTTCATACGCTTTTATCGCCTCCACATATTTTTTCTGTGAAACCAACAAATCGCCTTCCAACTCATAACCCGCAAATGCTTTTGGCCGCTGAGACTGAATTTGCCGCGCCAAGGTTTGAGCTTCGGGATACCGCCCACCTTTTGCGGCAAGCGAGGCTAACGCAAGCTGCGCTTCCAAATAGTCGGGCTTAAGCTCTAACGCGCGTCTCAGTGCATTTGTTGCTGCAGGGGCGTTTTCGAGGATCGTATGGATTGTCGCCAATCGAATCTGCGGGACCGGGGAATCAGGTAACAAGGTAGCGAGCTTCTGGTACGTCCGTAAAGCCCCATCCTTCTGTCCATTAGCCAGTTGCGCTTGGCCAAAGGCATCCTGCACATCAGGATTGTTTGGGTACGCACTCTCAAGTTCTTGCGCAAGAGCCAATGCCTTGCCCTTATCGCCAACATGTAGATGATGTCCAATCAAAAGCAGACGTGGTTGGAAAGCACCGGGATTAGACTTCGCTGCCTGCTCCAACCAAACAACACCTTCTTTTTTATCCCCGTATGCCAAAGCAATCTCGGCAAGTGAAATCATGGCTTGAAGATTGTTTTTATCTTTTGCCAGGACGGCCTTGAATCGCTGTTTAGCCGCATCGGGCTTTTTGTCCGTCAGATCGAGTTGCGCGAGATTCATGGCGGCGGCGATCGAGGTCCGGTCCAATCCGAGCGCTTGCTCAAAACTCTTCCGTGCATTTGCGAGGTCATTTTTTCCGAGATAAACGGTACCCCTCAAATTGTAAACAAGAGGGTTATTCGGCTGTTTCTTCTCAAGCGAACTGAGCGCCGCTAAAGCCTTGTCAAATTGCTTAGCCCTCACGAGATTTAATACCAATAACTCTTCCGCCTTCGATGCGTTCGGGTTTATTTGAACGGCCTTTTCCAGCTGTTCGATCGCCTGAGCCATATCTCCTCGTTGCGCTAAGGATGCAGCCAAATTCATACGTAAGTCGGCCGCCTCAGGACTCTTCTCTACCGCTTGGATGAGCAGCTTGGCGGCAAGCTCACCTTGATTAACCGCTGTGTACGCCTGAGCTAAAGCCGCAAGACTTTGAGGATTATCAGTATCGAGATCATGAAAAGATTTAAGGGTCTCCTGCGCCTCTTGGGCTCGCCCTAACTTGGCTTGCGTAGCCGCCAACAACGCTCGCCCATAAATTGAATGGGGAACCCCTCTACTAAACTGGGCAAATTGCTGCGCCGCTTGTTCGTAATTTTTTAAAGCGTAGTTAGAAAGACCCAACCATAGAACTCCAGCCATGCTCTCCCGACTTACTTTGACAACCATCTCGAAAGAAGATTTTGCCTCGGCAAACTCTCCTTTCCTATATTGTAGGATTCCTCGGAGCAGGGTGACGGCAGGGTGGGTCTTAGCAAACTTCGAGGCTAACTCAATATCCTCGTTGGCCTCGGCAAGTCTGTTCTCCTGGATTCGAGCCGTAGCCCTCCCTAAGAGCGCCAGCAGATTATTGGACTTATGTTTGAGAGCGGTCGTATATGCGTTTTCCGCCTCCTTCAATTGGCCATCACTACGTTCCAAATCACCTAACAAGACCCATGTATCACTATTTTTCTCTTCAAGTTTTAACGCGTCCTTCACAATTGTCCGTGCAGTTTTCATATCGCCACGCGCCACGGCGCACCGCGTCAGCCCCCACTGGGCTGGGACATGGCTCGGATTTAACTGAAGCGCGTTGGCGAACAAAGAACAACCGTCACTCAATTTACCCAAACCTAACTGGGCACGCCCCTGCAATTCGAAAATTCTGGCAGTATTTGCTGGTGACGTATTAGACGAAGGACTAATTTCCGTGAGCACGCGCGTATAAAAACCTTGCTGTAATAGCGCCTTACCCATGAGCACCTTCAATGTCTCCGGGTTTACACCGAGATCTTGAGCTCGCTTCAATTCTTTTTCTGCTTCGGCGCCAAGATCCTGGGCTACATATAGCTCTCCCAACAACCACCTTGCCTCTGCATTTGATGGATTTTTCTGCAATGCATTCTTGAGTTCAATGACCGCCTCTTGAACTTTACCTTTATCCTGAAACTCCTTTGCACGCTGCACGTGTTCAACATCCGTGTAACGTTTTAATCGATCACAACCGGGCAAAAAAGTAGCCTGAATTAGAAGCATGCATAGAAAAAGCAGTGCCGAACGTGGGATACGAATTTCTAAATTGAACATTATTCCAATCCGTGAATTAGGAAATTTTGCGAAGAATAGATGCAAGGCAGAGGATTAGAGACGCAAACAGCTAATTACTATAACCAATAATAATCCCGAAAAGGGCGTTCTGCCCAAGCATAAAACGCAAGCCCACATTTAATGAAGACATTGGCCAATTAGAATCGAAAGAGCAAGCTGTGTTTCCGAGCAATACTCGCGCAGATAAAAAAACCCCGGCATGCCGGGGTTTTTCGAAGCTTTACAGACTTTAGACTTTTCGTCGGGCCCCTGAAAACATCAACCCGATGACGCCAAGACCCAGTAACGCCATTGATGACGGCTCTGGAACAAATTTGCTCGCTGTTACCGTATTAAACTTAAACGCATCGTTCCCACCAGACGCTAAAGCACCTGACACAATCATGTAGCGGCCTTTGCTGGCGGCACCAGCAATGGCTGTATCTGCATTTTTGACGACTTCATTATTTGTCGGACGTTGGGTGAATCCTAATACCGAGAATGTATTTGCGCATCCTGAAAAACATGCATTGATGCTATCCAGATTTAACCCCGCTGTATTAGCCCAAGTTCCAGTGGACGGTCCAGTCCAAATCTGCATATCGGGGCTCGCTTCGAAAGAACTACTATTCTGACTACCTTCATAACCAATCTTAAAACTCGTAGCGGTATAAAGTGAATCGAATTCGAGCAGGACGAATTCAATCCCTGCGTTGTTATCGATTGCATGATAAGGAGCGCTCGTGGATTCCCCTGGGCTGCCGACGCCAAGACCTCCGGAATAAACTGCTGTCGAGACTTGCGTAAGTCCAGTTGAAGAACTGGCTCCGCTAGTGTTGGACGTAAAGTAAGCAGTCGCCTTCACCCAGCCACCACCACTATTCCATTGCTTCGTTGCCGTGCTCAGTCCTGAACCTCCTGATGAGGGAGCGGCAGATAGGTCAAATGTGGTTGCGTGGCTAGCGCCAGCGATCCCCATTCCAACTATCAAACTAATAATCGTATGCATTCTTCTCATAATTCTTTTCCGTAACCCTCTCTTTTGATGCGCCGCGCATTATACCGTAGATACCATTCACCAGCGGCGACGTAAGCAAATTTCAGGCCACAGAAGCAATCGAATTGGGTAGCATTCTGTTTCTTTAAACTTTTTAGCGCCTTACGCCACTTTGCAGGGAAGACGCAAAGCCAAGACATTTCCTTCAATGTTAATTTTCCCGACAACTTCCTAGGCAAATTAATTCCGTAACCGTTTCAAGAGTTCAACCGCCTCAGCCTCTTGAGGAAATTTCGTCTTGCTCGCCAGAGTTCGCTGTAATTCGATGACCGCCGCATCTATTTTTCCTGCTTTGGCCAATGCGACAGCATAGTGGTAGCGAATTTCCTGTTGTTCGGGCGCCAGCGTCGCTGCGCGGTCGAGAAGATCCAACCCCTTGTCAACTCGTCCCGCATTAACGAGCAGCCAACCATAAGTGTCTACTATCTGCGGACTCTCCGGATTTAGGGCATATGCTTTCGCCGCCATCTCAACCGCTCGTGGATCATTCGCTTGGAAATAAGCCCATGCCAAGTTATTTAACGCCAGAAGATTTTGAGGTTGATGACGAAGCACCCATTCGTATTGATCGATCGCAAGCCGGTGCTTTCCAGTTTTTTGCCCGACATCTGCAAGATAAAGGCGCGTCTGGAGATCTTCCGGATTACTCTTAAGCCAAGAGAGGAGCGCTGCTTCCGCTTCTTCAGTTCGCCCTGCCTGGACAAGCGCGCCGTGTCGCGCCACGATTAGAGGTCCTGTTTTTGCAATTGCAAACGCCTTTTCATACGCTACGACAGCCAAGGAATATTTCTTTTCAGCCATGCGCACATCACCTTCCAGCGCATAACCAACGGACGACTTGGGAGCTGCGCTCTTCACTTGATCCGCGATTTGCAGCGCTTCAGTGAACCGCCCCGCGCGCGTGTCTATCCCAGCCAACGCGCTTTGCGCTTCAACTAGCTCGGGCTTTAATTCCAACGCCTTGCGTAAAGAAATTGAGGCAGCTGGCGCATTTTGATTGGCCAAGTGCGCCTCCGCCAGCAACAGATGGCCTACAGCTAATTTTGGCTGCCTAGTGACCAATCCGCTAAATGTCTGAACGGCTGCGTTTGCTTGCCCGCCCAAGAGTTGAGCGCGCCCAAGTAGTTCAATTATGTTGGGCTCGTCCGGGGAAAATTTACGGGCCTCTTCAGCGGCATCCGCAGCTTTCTTAGCATCGCCGCTTTGAAGATAATATCGGGCCAGTTGCAATCTTGGCTGCACGGCCGCTGGATTACCTTTCCGCGCACGCTCTAACCAACCAACGATCTCTTCCGGCTTAGCGCCAAGCTGACCGCCGAACCCCGCCAACGCAAGCAGGGCTTGCAAATTGTTAGGATCCTTTTGCAGGATTGTCTCGAAACGCTGCCGCGCCGCTTGAGGGTTTCTTTCACGCAAGTCCAGTTGCGCCAGATTGATTACGGCCGGCAGGAAAGTAGGTTGCAACGTAATGGCCTTCTCAAGGGCGGCTCTTGCATCCGCTAACTTACCTCTGCCGCCAAGAACGGCAGCCTTAAGGTTGTAGGTAAGTGGGTTGTTTGGCTGTTCCTTTTCCATAGCCTGAACAGCTTTTTCTGCTTTGTCATATTCTTTGCGCGACAGACTAGTCAAGATTCGCAAGACGTTTGCTTGCCCACCCGTTTCCAGGCCAGCCGCTGACTCCAAATCAGCCAACGCTCTATCTTTATCTCCAGATGCGAACCGCGCCATTCCCAAATGAGCGCGAGCCCATGCGCTTTTGGGACTAATCGCGGTTGCTTTCTCGTAATACCCAATCGCTTTATCAAACTTCCCCCCCTGCACGCTGGCTTCCGCAGCCATTGCCAGGAGGGCAGGGTCCTCAGGAGTCATCTCAATAGCGGGTAAGAGTATTTCCAGCGCTTGATCTGCCTTTTGAGCCTTGAGTAGCGTGGCGGCAAGTAACTTTCGGGAGTAAACACCATTAGGATTCTTAGCAACGACAGACCGTAGATACTCTTCTGCCCGACTAAGAGAACCCGTCGAATAGGCGATTGCGCCTGCCAACGCAGCGCCGGGCAGGTAATTAGGCGACAACTTAAGCGCATCTTTCGCCGCCGAATCGGCGCCCTTCAAATTACCGGATTGCAGTTCCAGAACACCGGAAAGGTAGTAGCCCAGTGGGTTGTCTGGGGCCACCTGACGCAGAACATTCACATGCGCACGCGCATCCTCAAACTTTCCGGCAGCCATGTGCATCGATGCAAGGTTAATATTTGCAGATACGTTGCCAGGCTCCAACTTAACAGCTTTACGAAAGGCCTCGAGCGCCTCCACATTACGCCCCGCCAAGCGATCCATGTCGCCCTTCATTACCCATGCGTCCGCATGTTTCGGCGCGCCAACAAGGGCGCGGTTAACATAGCCAAGCGCCGCCGACGTATCCGACTTCAAGAGCGCGACACGCGCACGTCCTAACAACGCATCGGGAAGATCCGGTTGCTTCTGTAACGCCTCGTCAAACGACTTAATCGCATCATCGTCCTGACCAAGTGACAATTGGGCGTGCCCGCGCATCGCTAGCACCACTGGCGTCAGCGCTGCTTCGCCATGCTTGCTCGAACGAGTATCGGTTAAAACTTTTTCAAACTCCTCTTGCTGGATCAGCACTCGACTAAGCAGAGGCAACACCTCGATGATCGGATAGCCGACACGAAGCGCTTCGCGGAACTCCTTTTCCGCGCTATCTGAATCTCCTAACTCTACGTAGACTTGGCCCAGAAGGAATCGCGCGCCCCCGTTGTTCGGATCTTGCTGAAGGACATTCTTGAGCTGAATGATCGCAGCTGTGTTATCTCCGTTGTCACGGAATCGCTTGGCTTCCGCCATTAATTTTTCGACTGACGGCCCACCGCACGCGACTAACATCAAACACATCGCGATTAGCGCGGGGATCAAAAATGCCAAAGAGCGGTTTTCGTTTCGTGAACGTGAAAATGGGGTCATGAGAACGCTCTCTGAATTGGCGAATAAGTTTTAGGGGGGAGACGCGAAATCCGGCGACGAAGCAGAGGAGTTGGACTAAAAACTAAGCTTAACCAAAATATTCACCAAGCCTCCACCGCATCGTGTATTACTTAAGTTTGCCAAGGAGCGCAGTCGCTTCACTTTCCTGGGCGAACTTAACGCCGCTACTTAGAATTCGCTCCAATTCAATGCGAGCTTGATCCTTCTTCCCGGCCCGATGAAGCGCGGAAGCATAATGGAAACGGATTTCCTGCGCGTCCGGCGCAAGCGATGTTGCACGCTGCAACAAATCAAGCCCTTTGTCCGTTTGCCCTTGCTCCACCAGCATCCACCCATAGGTATCCAATACAGGTGCGCTATTGGAAGCGGCCTTATATGCTTGTTCCGCCACTTGCAAAGCGCGAGGGTCCTTTACCTGCTGGTACGCCCAGGCAAGATTGTTCATCGCCAATAAATTTCCTGGCTGCGACTTCATGATCCATTCATATTGCTCAATCGCATTCTTGTGCTTATCGCGCTTTATAAACGCATCAGCCAAGTACACTCTTGCTGGCACGTCGTTTGGATTGTCCTTAAGCCAAGCGAGAAGTCTCGCTTCCCCCTCATCAAACTTACTAGACTGGGCGAGAGCAGCATGCAATTTAATCGCCAATGGCCCGCTACGGGAAATGCCATACGCCTTCTCATATGCTGCGGCCGCCTGTACAAATTGTTTTTCCGCAAAACGCACATCGCCTTCCAGACTTGCGCCGATTGGAGACCCGGATGTTTGAGCCTCGACTTTCTTCACAATCTGCATCGCTTCCGAATAGCGTTTGGCGCGCGTTTCAATCGCGACCATTGCAGTCAACGCCTCCAATAAATCCGGCTTAAGTTCGAGCGCTTTCTTCAGGGAAGCCGTGGCGCCGGTAATGTTATCGCTGGCATATTGAGCGTTGGCGAGCCGAACCAATGCGATGGCTGACTTAGGCTGTAGCGATACTAATTTGCCAAAAGTCGTCGCTGCGGCATTCTTCTCGCCGCTTGTCAGTTGTACAAGGCCAAGCGCGTCCAACACCTCGGGGCTATCAGGCGAAATAGCGCTTGCCTCCAGGGCAAGCTCCATCGCCTTTTTTGAATCTCCTTTGCTTAGGTGGTAGCGAGACAACAAAAGCGCGGGCTGCGGCGTCGTCGGATTTCCGCTTTTCGCGCGCATTAGCCAATTCTCCACATCTTGCATGGACGCATTTATCTGGCTACCCAATCCTGCTAATGCGATCAAAGCCTGTAAATGATTCGGTTCCTTTTCGAGAATGGCCTCAAGATGCTTTCTCGCCGCCTGAGGATTCTTGTTCTGCAAATCCAGCTGCGCCAGATTCATCGCCGCCGGGAAATACGTAGGCGAAATCGACAGAGCTTTCTCGAATGATTTTCTCGCCTCCGTCACCTTTTTCCGACTCATCTCCGCGGCGCCGCGAAGATTGTAGGTGAGGGGATTATCGGGTTGCTTCTTTTCCAGCGAACGAATCGCTTTATCCGCTTGATCGTGTTCGTTGCGCGATAGGTGGGTCATGATGAGCATCACATCGGCTTGATACTTGTTCGCATCAAGATCTGTCGCCGCTTCCAAATCCGCCACGGCTCGATCAGCCTCTCCTGACGCCAGCCGGCTCAATCCAAGCCCCGTTCGCATTTGCGCATTCTTCGGATCGATTTTCGCGGCTTTGTCGTAGAACTGGGTGGCCTTGCTGAAATCATTGTTTTGCATGTACACCTCACCGGCCAACGCCAACACAGTGGGGTCCTCGGGCGCCTGTTGCAAGGCCGGCTGAAGCACCTCGATAGCACGCGGAATTTGACGTGATCTGAGCAAAGCAACCGTCAGCAATTTGCGCGCATAAAGGTTGTTGGGCGAGCGATCGAGCACGAATTTGAGGTATTGCTCCGACTGAGCATAGTTACCCAGCGCATACTCAATGGCCCCGGCCAACATTTGACTCGGCACATGGTCCGACGCCATCTTAAGCACTTCCTGCACACCTTCTCTCGCCTTGACATAGTTCTGCTGCTTGAACTCAACAAGCGCTTGTAAATAATGAGCCATTGGATTTTGCGGCGAAATCTTTCGCACCGCGTCCAAATGCTTTACGGCATCGTCGTACTTTCCGTCAGCCACATACACCGACGCCATGTTGAGCCGAGCTGCGATACTCTCCCGATAAGCATCGATGACTTTCTGATAAACAGCCAATGCGGCATTGTTGTCATTCTTAAGTCGCAAAAGGTCGCCTTTAAACATCAGACCTTCGCGATGCTTGGGAAATTTTTCCAGGAGTTGATCAACCGCTTTCAAAGCGCCATCCACATCCTTGCCAAGAACTAATAGACGAGCTTGACCCAAGAGCGCATCAGGCGCTCCTGGTGATTTGATCAGCGCCTGATCAAAGGACGCCTTCGCGTCTTCGACTTTCCCCAATGAAAGTTGCGCGCCCCCCCGCATGCTCAGTAGCTCCGCCGTTGGGTCCGCGACTTTCTCCGGCGCTGTATCGTCAAGCACCTTCTCAAATTCACCTTGCAACAACAACGCCCTCGCGAGATTCGGCAGCACTAGCGTCGGATCTTTTTTCAATTCGAGCGCTTTTCGAAGCTCCTTCTCCGCTGATCGTGAATCGCCGCTTTCGATGTAAGCCATTCCTAATAAGTAACGGGCCTCGTTACTATCCGGATTCGACTGCAATGCATTCTTGAATTGAATGATTGCAGTCTTGTAGTCTCCTTTCGATTGAGCCTCTTTTCCTTCAGCCATTAATGCGCCCACGTCTTGGCTCTTACCGCATGCGGTCGCCAAAACAATAACAGCTAGTGCGGTGACGATCGTTTTAAGGCGCCGTAACTGCTTTGGAGGCTGCTCACATTTCATGGTGATTCTTTCAATTCTCTAAAAGCTAGGAGACTAAGGTCGGTGGAGGAAAATTCGTCGCTGACTACCGCAGACCGTATCGGTTTATCAGATCGTAGAGTGTGGGCCGCGAAATGCCCAAGAGTTCAGCGGCCTTCGCGATGTTGCCATCGCTACGGGCCATGGCCTTCACAACTGCCTTGCGTTCCGCATCATCACGCACCTGACGCAAGTTGAGGGGCTCGGGCTCTTCTTCCGACGCCACAATTCCTAAATCTTCAGCGGTGATATGGGGGCCGTCAGCCAGGATGACAGCGCGTTTAATGCAGTTTTCCATTTCCCGCACATTGCCCGGCCACTGATAGCTTTCAATTACATTTAACGCATCGTCGCTAAAGCCAGAGACCGTGTGCGCGCGTTGCGATATAAATTTGTTCATAAACGCATGAGCAAGCAAGGCGCGATCGCCTTGCCGGGAGCGAAGCGGCGGTATGGTGACCACAATTTCCGATAACCGATAGTAAAGATCCTCTCGGAAACGTCCCATTTTGATAAGGTCAGGCAAATTCTGATGGGTTGCGCACACAATACGCACGTCAACACGAATTTCTTCTCGGCCGCCTATTCGCTCGATAATTCGCTCTTGCAAGAAGCGTAAAAGCTTGGCTTGAAGCGCTCCGGGTAAATCGCCCACTTCGTCCAGAAAAAAAGTGCCGCCGTCGGCGTATTCAATCTTTCCCCGCGTTTGCTTCGCCGCGCCGGTGAAGGCGCCTTTTTCATAACCGAATAGCTCGCTCTCCAAGAGATTTTCCGGAATAGCCGCACAATTGATCGCGACGAATTTGTTTGCGTTGCGGGGACTCAAGCTATGCAAAGCGCGGGCCAATACTTCCTTCCCGGTCCCCGATTCGCCAAGCAACATGACCGTCGCATCCGACGGCGCCACTTTCTCGATGCTACGACAGACCTTCAGCATCGCCGGATCTCGCGAGAGTATTCCGTGCATCGGCGATTCGCCTTGGCGCATGCGCAAGCGACGGTTCTCCTGCATCAACTCATGCAAACGGAAAGCGCGGTCCACAACGAGATTAAGCGTCTCCGGGTCATAAGGCTTTTGATAAAAATCGTAGGCGCCCATCCCAATTGCCGCCACCGCATTGGCTCGGTCCTGATTTCCAGTGACGACGATGATTCGAGTATCCGGAGCGATCGACAGCACTTCCTCAAGTATCGCAAGGCCCTCCGACGATCCATCGGGGTCAGGGGGCAATCCCAGATCCATGGTCATCACGGCAGGTTCGTGCCGACGTATTTGCGCTATGGCGGATTCACGATCGCCAGCAACGACCACGTCATAGCTATCGAAGCTCCAGCGCATTTGTTTTTGCAGCCCTGGATCATCCTCGACAATCAGCAGCGTGCCTTTTTTTTGGCTCACGCGTTTCCTTTCGTTTCCAAACCAACACTTAGAGAATCAATAAACTTCTTTCCAAACCGAAACGAGTGGCGCGACGCTGAACCCTGGAGCTCATACTTTCGCCACGTAGTAGCGTTTGGAAAGAAGTCTAATCTATTGCACGACCGATTGATCGAGGTCGACGCTTTTAATAATGTCTCCATCTGACCTAGGTAGCCATACGCGAAACGTTGTCCCGACAGACTCTTCGCTTTCGACTTGAATCCGTCCGCCTAATTCGGCGATGTATTGCTGACATTCGTAGGCGCCCACCCCCATTCCGGTTTGTTTGGTCGACTCAAACGGCCGGAAAAGCTTATCGCGGATAAACTGTTCGCTCATTCCTCGGCCTGTATCGGCAATCTCGATTATCGCAAATTTTTCCTCGGCGGCGAGACGCACGATCACCTTGCCTCCCGCAGGAGTCGCTTCAATCGCATTGCGGACGAGATGGCCGATTATCCGAATAAGCTTCTCCCGGCTAGCACGCACCTGCGGCGGATCGCCAATCACCTCAAGCGTCGGGGTAACCGAAAATCCCGCTTGCGCCGGCAGGACCTGTTGCAACACCACATCCAGCGCAAGGATGGTAGGCGCTTCCGGCACAGGATTGCCGGGCTTAAGCTGCGTCAATAGCCGTTTCATCTTATCGACGGAATTGGCGACAGTTTCCAACATATCCTGCTGAAACTCCGGGTTGTCCTTATGTCTCTCAGCATTGGAAATTAACAAAGAAAGCTGAGACACCAAGTTTTTCAAATCATGCACCACAAACGCGGACATGCGGTTAAATGACTCAAACTGTCTGGCCACGATCAAGGCGTTCGCGGCTTCCAATTGAGCAAGGTAACTAGCGGCTTGCCTTCCCGCGGTTTTCAGCAAGTCACTAACTTCCCAATTCAGCGTTACCTGACTGCGAGAGCGCAGCAGCACAATGAAACCAACGAGTTGGTCATGCAGAATCAACGGCACAACAAGCCAAGCGCGCGAAATGGCTCGCAAAAATGGCGGGAGTATCAAGTCATCGTAGCGCTCAGGATGAGCATCGTACTCGTCCAGATTGATTACCCACTGTCGTTCGCTTAAGAAATTTGCGAAAGGACTATCCACCGCTAACGCGCCCGCCGCTGTTGGAAGATTCCAATGGGCCGCTCGCTCGAAATTACCCGTTTCCCGTCTTAGCCATAGCGCCCCACCGGCGCTTTCGACCAGTTCAGCGATGGCCTTGATCGACCGCTCGCGCAATTGCACGCCTGGCTCACCTTCTGACAGGGTGCGGGTAAATCTCAACCACTCTTCCCGATAATCGTAACGGTAGCTAAAGAAATGCTTGCTTACGAAGACCTTGAGATGCGCGCGAGCCGTG
This sequence comes from Burkholderiales bacterium, assembly GCA_035539675.1. Classification (GTDB taxonomy): domain Bacteria; phylum Pseudomonadota; class Gammaproteobacteria; order Burkholderiales; family DATLHW01; genus DATLHW01. Next base: position 18,671 of record DATLHW010000191.1, read on the forward strand.
CCGGAAAACAACACGACCAACAGCAAAATCAGCGCTCCGAACAAGAAGGTAACTTGAAATACGGTGCCCCACTGTCCGCCAAAATAGCGGATGTAGTAGCCAGCCGCCGCCATGCCAAGCAAATAGATTCCAGCGCCGACGAGGGTGGTGGACTGAAAAACAATGCGTCGGGATACTGATATCTCCAGCGACCAATCGGCGTTTCGGGCGGCCGAGATGGCGATCAGGGGAACCGCAAACGTGTTGACTATTCCACGCGCATCCCAAACAGCAAGGTCTAGCCGCTTGAACAACATCGCATCCGAGTACAGGTAAAAATCGTAGGCGAACAGACAACCAGCGCCCAGACAGAGAAATTTGATTCCCCAACGCTGCTCAGGCTGAACGTTCAGATAAAGCTGATGAATGATGACGACGCCGATCAACGCCAGAACCATTCTCCCCATTATTCCGGTGAAGTAATCGGGAATCGAG
>DATLHW010000192.1:0-4534 GCA_035539675.1 Burkholderiales bacterium
GCCTTCGAGGTATGTCTTAGTCGGTGTATAGCGACGCGTCCGGTAAGGCTGAACCATAGCGCGCCTGCGCCCGCTGCGAGCGCCGGATCATCGATCATCAGGCCGATCAGACAGGTAAGCAGGGCGATGAAAGCGACGTAATGGTCCCAGCGCGGCTTCGCGTGAATGGTTTTTCGATAAAGGTAGGGGTGCTTCTTGAACAGTAGCGCGTCGAAGAATGTATTTCTCTGCCGACGGATGCTCGCGCCCCACGGCGCTGGCGTGGGCGGACGCAATACAATTGCGTCGGAGAGATAAACGATGCGAGCCTCGTAGCGTAGTAAACGGAAGTAGAGATCCGCGTATTCGGCGCCTGGTAGTTGAAAGCGTTCATCGAAGCCGTTCACTGTTTCCAGCACATGTTTCAAGCAAAAGCAATTCGTTGCGGAGAACGCCGTTTTCTCCAGACGTTTAGCGTTCAACTGGTGCTCGGTCGGCGTCTCGGGAATGGGTGTTACGATGCGTCCCCAAGCGGCCTGCGCATTGCCCTGAAACGCCGGCAAACTGTTCCGTAGCCAATCGCGATCGGGCATTGCGTTCTCTTCGGTAAAGGCAATGACGTCGCCGCTGGCGACGCGCCAGCCGGCGTTGCGCGCCGCTACGGGTCCGTGAGATCCCTTCAGAGGCATGTAACCGACGACAGGTCCACGCCCCAGAGTGCGCGCTGTCCATTTGGCGACGACCGCCCGGGTATCGAGCGTGGGACCGTTATCAACGATGATTATTTCGAATGCGGCAGGATCAAAATTTTGATTGACGAGTGCGTCGAGGCAGCCATCCAATGCGATCGGGTTACGACAGGTAGGAACTACCACGGAAATGGTAAGGACTTCACTTTGAACGTCGAGCGCCGGCGTTAAGTAATCGGCGCCCTGTGCTTTTGCGTTACGGCGGCGAGAGCCGCGCGTATGCTGAACGGCGTCACTCTTGGACGATCGTTTTGGCCGTGCGGATGGCATGGGTGCTCCAATGAAAAGAATGCATCAAGTTAAGAAATCTCGTCGGTAATCGAGGTCAAATTGCCCGCATGGCTCAGAGAGTGAAAGTTATGTGAAAGAAAAATAAGCAACATGCATTCCACTACGGCTGTGGATTGATATAAAACGCATCGCCCGAAACATCCGTCGTTTCCTCCAGCTTTCTCGCCCGTTGTTGAAGCATCCACATTTGCGCATATACGCCGTTCTTCAACAGTAAACGTGCGTGAGTTCCGCGCTCGATGATTCGACCCTGTTGAAGAACCAGAATTTCGTCCGCCCTAATAATGGTCGATAAGCGATGCGCGATGATCAGCGTGGTGCGGTTGCGGGAGATGCGGTTGAGCTCCATCTGTATCGCTTGCTCGGAGTAGGAGTCGAGCGCCGAAGTCGCTTCGTCGAAAATGAGAATGGGTGGATTTTTCAGGATTGCACGGGCAATGGCGATGCGTTGTTTCTCGCCGCCTGATAGTTTCATGCCGCGTTCGCCTACCATCGTTTCATATTTGAGCGGGAGAGACTGAATAAAGTCGTGGACGTGGGCGGAATGGGCGGCTTCGATGATTTCTTCTCGACTGGCCGTTACTCGTCCATAACCGATGTTATAGGCGATCGTATCGTTGAATAATGCGGTGTCTTGCGGTACGACGCCAATTGCCGCACGCAGACTTTTGACTTCCACGGTGGCGATATCCTGACCGTCAATCAGGATGCGGCCTGCGTTCGGGTCGTGAAAACGAAGCAGTATGCGCGCCAGGGTGGACTTGCCGGAGCCGCTGCCGCCGACGACCGCTACGGTTTTACCGGAAGGGATACGAAAAGTAATATCCCTTAGAATGGGACGAGTAGTCTGATAGCCGAAATTAACGTTTTCAAACGTTACCTCCGCGCCCTTGATTCGGAGCGGCGACGCCTCCGGCGAATCGTCAATGTCCGGCTTCACTGCTAGTAGCTTGAACAAATTCTCCGCATTGGTCAGCGCATCCTTGGTTTCTCGATAGACAAATCCCAGCGCGTTAAGCGGCAGGCAGATCTGAATCACGTAGGCGTTAATCAGCACGAGATCGCCCACAGTCATAGCGTTGTCGACGACGCCTTGTCCCGCCAGCAGCATCACCGAGGCCACGCCAGCGCCAATGATGGCGCTCTGTCCAACATGCAGAATGAATAGCGCTTTCTGATTGTTGACGGCGGCTTCGGTCCAACGGCTCATGATGCTGCGAAAGCGTTGAGCCTCCAACGATTCGTTGGTGAAATATTTGACCGCTTCATAATTAATAAGACTGTCGGCAAGGCGACTCTTTGCGTTCGAGTCGAACTTGTTGACGCGGCGTTGATAAATCGTTCGGCGAGCGGTGAAGGCAATCGTGAAGCTTGCGTAAAGCAGGAACGTCGTAAGGATGATGACGGCGAACCAGGCGCTGTAGTTGGCTAGCATGATTGCGAGCACGAGGCCGATTTCGACAAACGTGGGGATGATCGTGAATAGGCCGACGCCCATGAGGAACGCGATCCCGCTGGCGCCGCGATCAATGTCGCGTAACAAAGCGCCGGTGCGGCGATTCGAGTGATAGCGAGGCCCCAGCGCGTGTAACTGCGTGAAGGCTTGGATGGCGTAATCCGCGACGGTTCGTTGAGTGACGCGCGAAAAGAGTAGATCGCGCAACTCATTGAACAAGGTTCCCGAGAACCGCAGCAAGGCGTAACCGATCAGCAGAAAGACCGGCAGCGTAAGCACGTCTTCCGGCCGCGACATGTCATCGACTATTTGCTTGAGGACGATAGGGACGAAAACAGCGGCCACTTTCGCCAGGACGAGAAGCGACAGGGCGCCGAAAGCCCGCCCGCGGTAGGCCCAGGCGGCGCGAAAGAGCTTCAGCAGCACATCGCGATGATCACGTTTTTTTGAGGCGGACTGGAGGGGCATTTGCGCTAATTGCAATCCCGTTGGAAGCACCGGAAATAAACCGAGCGACGATACTTTTTCAGCATCGGTAAGTGGTAAGCAAGATTGAGGCCGGTGCAATTGGCGTCTAACGGACGGTGATGATCACCCTTACCACCTGTCAGTTTGTATCGCAGCCCTTCGAACATCTTGTAGGCAGGTTGCGACAGCTACCTGACGCAGGCGGTGATTTGTCAGGTAGCTGCCGCAACTGACCTACGTTTGAAAACTGAACGGTGGTAAGGATGATCACCAGCACTTAACATCTGGGGTGAAGCAACTTTCCGATCGTTACAGATGCGTCGGTCCTGGCCTTTCAGACAAGTAGTTTTTTCAATTTGATTGCAAATATTGCAATTGACGCACACCCAGTTGCAGGGACTTGGTCGTTACGGCTGCCTCTCATCACGGTACGAAATTTGCCTTCTTCTTAGTAATTGCTTGGTTGCGGCTCTTCATCGTAAGAGCCAGTCTTGATGAACCGCCAGCGTGGTTCATCAAAAGTTCTATCGAGCTTACGAAAGGAGTAACTCATGGCACGAATAGAGAAACAAATCGAGGTGAATGTTCCCGTTAACGTGGCTTATAACCAATGGACACAATTCGAGGACTTTCCCAACTTTATGGAAGGCGTCGAGGAGGTGCGGCAGATCGATGACACGCATTTGCACTGGCGCGTCAAAGTGGGTGGAAAGACAAAAGAATTCGATGCGGAAATCAATGAGCAGGTTCCCGATAAAAGGATTGCGTGGCGAAGCGTTGAAGGTGCGCAAAACGCCGGCGTGGTCGAGTTCATGCCTTCCGGTAACGGAGGTGCGCTGATTACGTTTCAGTTGGAGTATGACCCGGAGGGTTTCGTGGAAAACGTCGGCGATATCGTGGGCGTAACATCGCGGCGAGTGGAAGGTGATTTGGAGCGCTTCAAGCAATTCATCGAAAGCCGTGGAGTCGAAACGGGCCAATGGCGAGGGGAAGTCCAGCAAGGGCAGAAGACAGGCGCGGCGGGGAGGCAAACCACCGCCAAGAGCAAAGCAGGCGCCCAGAGCTCAAATGCCCAAGGGCGATCGGCCAAAAATGCGCCAGCGTCTCAGGGGGCAAGTGTAGCAATGGAACGCGGTGGCGGTGCGCCTCAATCCAAACGGCAAGGCGGAGTGAATCCTTGGGAAGATCCGTTTACGGCGGTTCGTCGAATGGCGGATGAAATGGAGCGCATGATCGAAGGCGTCATGGGCGGCGGCGCATTAAGTCAGCTTGGCTCGAGACGAACGAGCGTTGCGCAGATGTGGACGCCTCCGGTGGAAATCGCGCAGAAGGGCGATAATCTGGTTATCCTCGCCGATCTTCCCGGCATCACGAAAGACGAACTGGATGTGGAAATTCAGGATGGCATGTTGACCATCGAAGGCGACCGGTTGGAGGAGTCTGAACAGGAGGAGGGCGGATTCCGTCGATCGGAGCGCCGGTACGGACATTTTTATCGAGCGATTCAATTGCCGGAGAACGTCGATACATCCAAGGTGGAAGCCTCGATGCATGATGGCGTTCTGGAAATAAAAATACCATCGCCGCCACG
>DATLHW010000193.1:0-4777 GCA_035539675.1 Burkholderiales bacterium
TGACCACAGCGGCGGCGCCGTCTCGGTATTGGATAGCATAAGAACTAATTGGCTTCTCTCTTCATTGTCGGAAAATTCGCCTATTATCGGAAAGACCGAACAACCGATTCGTTGCCAAGTGGGCCAGCAGTGGGAATGGGATGGGGTGAGTTTCGAGGTGCTCCATCCCTCGCCGACGTCGTATCTCGAGGAAATGCGCAAGACGAATGATCTTAGTTGCGTGGTGAAAATAACGTCCTCTCATGGTTCCGCGTTGCTCTCTGGTGATATCGAGGCGATTTCTGAGGCGGAAATTTTGGCTCGCTCGACCGCTGAGAAACTTCGCGCCGATGTCCTTGTGGTCCCTCACCATGGTAGTCGCACTTCGTCAACCGACGCGTTCGTCACCGCCGCAAACCCAAAGCTGGCGCTTTTCACGGTCGGCTATCGCAATCCGTTTGGTCATCCTCGTCCCGAAGTCCTCGCTCGTTACGAAACTCTCGGCGCCAAGATTTTGCGTAGCGACCATGCTGGCGCTATTGTTGTAAAGATGGATGAGCAGGGCATTTCCCACTCCTCATGGCGCGAAGAGCAGAAGCGTTACTGGCGGGCCACTATGATGTAGGACTCACACAAAAGCGCCCCAGCAAGGCGCGCCAACGCAGACAGTACGCGCTTGTACGGCAAGGAGGGTGTAGCAGGGAATTCGAGCAGCATGCTGCGAGCCTGCGGAACGATCTGTGCGTGCAAGCGCAGATGCGCCCTGCAAGGGCAACGCCGCTGGGACGTTTTTGTGTGAGTCCTATGATGAAAGAGGCGCAAATTCGACGTGAACAATAGGCCTGAAGGAGTAAAGCATGGGTAACTTTCGTATTGAACGCGACACCTTTGGCGAGATCGAAGTTCCGGCCGAACATCTTTGGGGTGCGCAGACGCAACGCTCGTTACATCATTTTCATATTTCGACGGAGCGCATGCCCGAAGAACTCATCACGGCGTTGGCGCTCGTAAAACAGGCTGCCGCAAAGGTAAATCGCGAGTTAGGGGTGCTAAGCGCCGACAAGGCAAACGCGATCATCGGAGCCGCTGACGAAGTGTTGAAGGGTTTGCACGTCGAGGAATTTCCATTGTCCGTATGGCAAACCGGATCTGGCACCCAGACAAATATGAATATGAATGAGGTGCTGGCGAATCGGGCGTCTCAGTTGCTGGGTGGGATGGTTGGCGAGGAAAGGTTGGTCCACCCTAACGACGATGTAAACAAGGGACAGTCGTCCAACGATGTTTTTCCAACCGCCATGCATGTAGCCGCTGTGCGGGCGTTGAGCGAGCGTTTAACGCCCGCCGTACGCAATTTGCGCGATACCTTTGCCGCCAAGAGTAAGGGTTTTGCCGATATCGTCAAGATTGGCCGCACTCATTTGCAGGACGCCACGCCTCTGATGTTCGGTCAGGAGTTCTCAGGTTACGTAGCCCAATTGGATCACGGTCTAAAGCACATTGAAAACGCCACGCCGCATCTGTGCGAACTTGCGTTGGGCGGTACGGCGGTAGGGACCGGGCTTAACGCGCATCCCGAATTTGGCGCCCGTGTTGCGCAGGAACTGGCTGCGCTCACAGGTCTGCCCTTTGTCACTGCGCCGAACAAATTCGAGGCGTTGGCTGCTCACGATGCATTGGTGAATGCCCACGGCGCATTGAAGACACTAGCCGCGTCATTGACGAAAATCGCCAATGACATTCGTTGGCTGGCGTCCGGGCCACGATCAGGTTTAGGGGAAATCACCATTCCGGAAAACGAACCAGGTTCTTCGATCATGCCAGGAAAGGTGAATCCCACTCAGTGCGAAGCGCTGACGATGGCTTGCGCGCAAGTTTTTGGTAACGATGTCGCCATCAACTTTGGCGGCGCATCGGGGAATTTCGAGTTGAATGTTTACAAGCCTCTTGTCATTCATAATTTTCTCCAGAGCGTGCGATTGCTGGCGGATGGCGGAGCAAGCTTTAACGAGCATTGCGCCTTGGGAATCGAAGTGAACCGGGAACGAGTGACTCAACTTGTTCAGAATTCTCTTATGCTCGTAACCGCGCTAAACCCGCATATCGGTTACGACAAAGCGGCGCAAATCGCCAAGAAGGCGCATCGGGAGGGAACTACTCTGCGAGACGCGGCTCTGAGTCTAGGTTATGTTTCCGCTGAAAATTTCGACCAATGGGTAAAGGCCGAAGCGATGACTGGTTTAAGGTAAATACGCGTTAAACCTCCTTTAGTTGCAGTAGCCCATTAATTAGGATTTGTTCTTATCGTGAATCTCGTTCAACCCTCGTCTACCGTCCCGATGCAAGCGGAGCTGCAGCCTGCTATTACTGAGATGGCAAGTCGGTTCGCTCATTCCGAGCGCGACTCAATAATTGTCGCCGCACGACATGCGTTGATGTTGCGTTCGCAGCATGGTGAGCTTGCTACGACGGTAGATCGGGACATCGTCACCGCCAGCATTCTCGGCGAACTGGGACTCGACTGCGACGCGATCATCGCCGCCTTGCTTCGAACTGCTGCTGAGCACTATCGCCCCGATTCTCTCGCCGAGCCCAAGGCGCCGGAAACAGCAGTGGAATGGCTGGCGGCAAAATTTGGTGGCGAAGTGGCGCGCCTATTGCAAAATGCGCAAAAAGCTCGACAGATCGAGGCGTTCACGGTTGCTGAAGGTCAAATCGGAGAAATTCACGCGGCGCGTCTAGAGCGACTTCGGAAGATGTTGCTTGCCATGGCCGAAGACATTCGCGTGGTGTTCATCCTGTTGGCTGAGCGAGTTTCTCGTATGCGCACCCTGTCTTCCGAGACATCGGAGGTTCAGCATCGTGTTGCTCGCGACACAATGGATTTGTTCGCCCCGCTCGCGAACCGTCTTGGCGTATGGCAGCTTAAGTGGGAACTGGAGGACTTGTCGTTTCGCTATCTAGAGCCTGATCGCTATAAGCATATCGCCCGATTACTTGACGAAAAACGGGTGGAGCGCGAGAAATTCATATCCCGCGTGATGGAGCAATTGCAACAAGCGATACGGGCAGCTGACATTCAGGCGGAAGTCAGCGGTCGGCCAAAACACATCTTTAGCATCCATAAAAAGATGCGAAAAAAGGAAGTCGATATCGAAGGACTCTATGACCTTCGGGCAGTTCGGGTATTGGTTCCGGATGTTCGCGACTGCTACGCGGTTCTGGGATTGGTGCATGACATGTGGGAACCCGTAATCAACGAGTTCGACGACTATATCGCCAAGCCCAAACCCAATAATTACCGCTCCTTACATACGGCGGTGATTGCAGAAGGTCAAACTCTGGAAGTGCAAATCCGCACCTTCGAAATGCATCAGGAGTCTGAGCTCGGCGTCGCCGCGCATTGGCGATATAAAGAAGGGGGCAAGGCTGACAAGGCGTTTGACGCAAAGATCGCCTGGCTCCGACAGATTCTTGACTGGAAAAGCGATCTTGCTCAGTCGGGGGCGTTGCCGGATAAGCTCAAGTCCGGCCTCTTCGACGAAAGCATTTACGTTATTACACCGCAAGGTCGCATCGTCGATTTGCCGGCGGGATCTACACCCATCGACTTCGCCTATCACCTTCATACCGATCTTGGTAACCGTTGTCGCGGCGCCAAGGTTGACGGCAATATCGTCCCCTTAAATTACAAGCTGCAAAACGCGCAGACCGTGGAGATTCTTGCCGCGAAGCTGGGCGGCCCTAGCCGCGACTGGCTGAATCCTGAGCAGGGGTATCTTGTCAGTTCAAGAGCTCTCGCGAAGGTTCGTCATTGGTTCAAACAACAATTCATTGAACAAGAGATTGTGGCAGGGCGCTCTATTCTGGAAAAGGAGTTGGCTCGATTGGGGGCTACCGGTCAAAAGTTGGATAAGTTGGCGCATGAGCTTCATTGCCATAACGTGGACGAGATGATGGCGATGATTGGGCGCGGCGAAATTACGCCTCGACAAATCGATTTGGTGCTGGTCCCTGAATCGGCCGCGCCGTCGGAGCCAGTCGCTCCGGTAACAATCTCTGAGCAATCAAGCACGGCGACATCGAGCGGCGTACTGGTGCTCGGCGTGAACAATATCGCCACCATTCTCGCCAAATGTTGCAAGCCGGTGCCGCCGGATCCTATCGTTGGTTTCGTCAGCAAGGCTCGAGGCGTAATGGTGCATCGGTTGGACTGCTCAAACGTTGTGGAGCTGCTACCCCTCCAGCGCGAGAGGCTCATGCCCGCCAGTTGGGGCAAGACGGCGGAGGCGCCGTTTTCGGCGGACATCGAAGTATTGGCCGTGGATCGGCAAGGTCTATTGCGCGATGTATCTGAAGCCATCGCTCGGGAGAAGGTGAACGTTACCGCAGTTAATACGATCAGCAAAAACAATCAGGCTTCCATGCGCTTTACCATCGAGATAACCAAGCTTGATCATCTCGTCCGTATTCTGAAAATGGTTCAAGAGGTGCCGGGCGTGATTAGTGCGATAAGGCGGTAAGGGCGTCTTCGTTGCTTGGTTCAAGATACGAATTAGACTTCTTTTGAAACCGTAGCGAGCGCCCCAGGATCGAACCGAGGAGCGGAGGTGTACGAGTAGTACGTTGAGCACCGGAGGTTTGATCCTGGGGCGCACAGTAGGTCTCGAAAGAAGTCTATAAAATCGTTTGAACAGCCGCTAAGCTTCCGGTACAATTCGGCCTCCTTAGGCGCGTAGCTCAGCTGGTTAGAGCACCACCTTGACATGGTGGGGGTCGTTGGTTCGAGTCCAATCGC
>DATLHW010000194.1:0-2383 GCA_035539675.1 Burkholderiales bacterium
GACCAACTCCTCCAGTCCCGCTCTGTAAGCGGCAAGGTCCTCGTCAAGCGAACTGCGCTCGAAAGCCGGCGCGAGCAAATCGATGTATTGCAAAGTTCCCGCGAGACGATTGGCTGTGCCGATCAAGCCGGACACCGCGATGACACGCAACGGCTTATTACCTGTTAGAACAGGAAGCACGCAAACAAAATTGTCCATGTCGAAACCATCGACCTTGCCTATCGCGGATAAGGGGGGAAATTCGGCAAGTTCACAACGGATGACCGGGTTAGTCGTTAAATCGTCGCTATAGTCATGAACCTCTTTGATCGTGATGGTTTCCGGCTGCATGGCGAAATCATCCCAGGCGCCGACGCACTTCCATTTAACGTACGGAACCAGCAATCGCATGAGGGACTGAATGCTTTCGGCGTTCGCGGTCACCAAATGACGGCCAATCTCATAGGTGGTCGTCATGTCCTTGTTGGTGATCATCTCGTGCGCCTCATGGCGCCACTCCGCCGGCGTCTGTATCGGCGGCAATCCGCAGGACTCGCGCGGCACAAACGTATTCGTCACGAACTCGCGCCCGCCGCGACGGACGCCGCTCTGAAGCTGCTCCAACACCACACTCACCGCCCGTTCGGCCATTTGATCGAGATTTTGATCAACGCTCGCGAGCGGCGGAACACAGGCTCGCGCCACGTAAGTATTGTCGTACCCGACCACAGCGACATCCTCGGGAATTCGTTTTCCCGCCTCTCTAAAACAGGTAATGGCGCCGGCCGCGTTACGATCCGTTCCTGCGAATACGGCCGTTATTGGAACTTGAGCCGTCAGAATGCCTTGCGCCGCCAGTGAACCACCTGCCTGGCCATAGTCTTTCGTGTCAAAAATATACTCGGGACGAATAGGAATGCCATGTGCTGTCAACGCTTGGCGATAGCCGTCAAGCCGACATTCAATGTCATATTCCGTGAGATAACCCATGTACGCGATATGCTGGTGTCCAGCGCGAATCAGTTCACTGACCGCGTGCTCCATGCTGCTTTGGTTGTCGCTCTCTACTGAGACGATATGAGGATCATTGAAGTTGTGTGCGATCGAAGCGACAGGCTTACCGACGCCTACCAGACGCTTCAGGTAATCGGGCGTAACTGCGTTGAGCGCGATAATCCACCCATCGACATGCTCCAACGCGACTGGCATGTTGAAACGAGTCAATTCGCCTGTGCGCACAGCGATCACCCGTGCGCCATGGGCTTGGGCGCTGTGATATAGCTGAGCCATCAACTCGCCAAGGTATTCACCGCCGAAGAATGGCGATAAAACTCCAAGCGTAACCGGTCGCGGCATCGAAATCCCCATTTCATCCTCGGCGGCGCTGCAAAAAACACTGCGATTATTATCCTGGAAACTAAGACGCTTCCATGGGCAATAAGCGGTCAATCACCGCTTCCAGGATTATGTACTATTTGCAGGAATCTGGTTGATTCCAGAAGTAATTTCGTGCGGAAATCATGTGGGATGACGCAAGGTTTTAATTGACGCCCGCGTTTTGCATTAGCGATTTCCCACTCATTTCGTCGAATAGATGAGCGCGCGCCGGTTCGGGCGCCAAAACGATTTTCTGACCAACGGCGAAGTCGCGCCGCTCCCGAAAAACGCAGGCCAAATTAATCGGGCCGAATTTACTCATGACTTGAGTGGCGGCGCCGGTCGGTTCGATGACCGCGACGCTGCACGCCAATCCTTGTTCATTATCGACGAGGTGCAGGTGTTCGGGCCGCACGCCATAGATAACGCGTTGTCCATCGACGCCTGATGCGGCAATCGGCGCGGGTAACACAGCGCCCGTTTCGAATTCGACCTGCATGCCCCCACTAGCGACACGCAGTACGCCGGGAATAAAATTCATCGCCGGCGATCCAATAAAGCCAGCAACAAACGTATTTGCGGGACGATCATAGATATCGAGCGGACGGCCGCACTGCTCCACGACGCCATCTCGCATGACAACGAGTTGGTCCGCCATCGTCATCGCCTCGATTTGATCGTGAGTAACGAATATCGAAGTCGTCCTGAGACGCTGATGAAGCTCCTTGATTTCCGTGCGCATCTGAACGCGAAGCTTTGCGTCCAAATTAGACAACGGCTCATCGAAAAGAAACGCCTGAGGATCACGCACAATCGCGCGTCCCATGGCGACGCGTTGCTGCTGGCCACCGGAGAGCTGACGTGGATAACGATCCAGAACAGGAGCAAGCGAGAGAATCTCCGCCGCTTTATGTACGCGCTCACGAATCTGCTCCGCCGCAACCTTGGCCAACTTCAAACTGAAAGCCATGTTATCGAATACGGTCATGTGGGGATAAAGCGCATAGTTCTGAAACACCATCGCGAT
>DATLHW010000195.1:0-3819 GCA_035539675.1 Burkholderiales bacterium
CAGCGCAACGTAAAGCCCTTGATGACGAGTTCAAGGGTGGGTGGTTCGCGGAGTTCGGACGCGGCCAGCAAGCGAAAGATCGTGCAAGAGCGATAGATCCGCCCGAATGCAAACCCGGATGCACAAAAGAAACGCTAGAAACGCTGCGGTCTGCTTTTTTCGTCGCTCGGCCGGGGACCGAGAGAGGTGGTGAGAAAACGAAGACGAAGCTGCTCTACGCCGTCGCTGACGATATGCCTGACGATAAGAAGGCCGATATTGTCAATGGAGAATCCGTGTCTTTCACAATAGGTAGGAGAAGCAATTCCAAAACCAGGGGCCATTAGAGTCTGTTATGGCTTAACTGTCCTAAATCGTTCTGTCCTCTGTAGGAGCGAGCTTGCTCGCGATTGTGTCCGGAGCCAAGCTGACAATCGCGAGCAAGCTCGTTCCTATGTCTTGATCGCCTAGTTGAGCGGACAGCCAACTCGCAACGCCATCAAGTCTATCCTTTTAGTACACAACGACAGAGCGAATGGATTTCCCCTCATGCATGAGATCGAAGCCTTCGTTGATCTGATCCAGCTTCAGCGTATGTGTAATCAGGTCGTCGATATTGATCTTGCCTTCCATGTACCAATCGACAATTTTCGGCACATCCGTGCGGCCGCGTGCGCCTCCGAATGCAGTGCCTTTCCAAACGCGGCCGGTGACAAGCTGGAATGGCCGCGTTTGGATTTCTTGTCCGGAACCGGCCACGCCGATAATCACCGACACCCCCCAGCCGCGATGGCAACATTCAAGCGCCTGACGCATGACATCCACATTGCCGATGCATTCGAAACTGTAGTCCGCGCCGCCGCCGGTGAGATCGACAAGATAAGGAACCAGATCGCCCGCGACCTCTTTCGGATTGACGAAGTGCGTCATGCCGAATTCGCGGGCAAGCGTCTCACGCGCCGGATTGATGTCCACTCCGACGATCATATTGGCCCCAACCATCCGAGCGCCTTGAATGACATTCAACCCAATGCCGCCTAAACCGAAAACAACCACGTTCGCGCCGGCTTCAACCTTGGCTGTGTTGATCACCGCGCCGATGCCGGTGGTGACGCCGCAACCGATGTAGCACACCTTGTCGAACGGCGCGTCTTCACGAATTTTCGCGACCGCAATTTCCGGCAACACTGTGTAGTTGGCGAAGGTGGAGCATCCCATGTAGTGATGCACAGGCTTCCCGTTCAACGAGAAGCGGCTCGTGCCGTCTGGCATCAAACCTTTTCCTTGTGTGGCGCGGATCGCCGTGCAGAGGTTGGTCTTGCGTGACAGACAAGATTTGCATTGCCGGCACTCGGGCGTGTAGAGGGGGATCACGTGATCGCCTTTTTTGACGCTGGTCACGCCGGGTCCGATATCGACCACAACGCCCGCGCCTTCATGGCCGAGGATCGCGGGAAATAAACCTTCCGGGTCTGCGCCCGAACGGGTGAATTCATCGGTGTGGCAAAGGCCGGTCGCTTTAACTTCAATCAACACTTCGCCTGCGCGGGGGCCGTCCAGTTGTACTGTTTCAATTGTTAATGACGCCCCGGCTTGGTGGGCGATTGCGGCACGAACATCCATTGAGGTCTCCTGTGAGGTTAATACCAATGCTGACTAGTGAGTTTAGCGCTCTTTAACAGGGAAAATGTAGTTGGAGATGGGTGGTCCATTGCCTTGCGCATATGAATGCCGTTGCTGAATATCAGCAGTTATGTTTTTTCCATTTTGATTTTGTAATGTAATCAAATTTCCCTATAAGCAAGGAGGGCTCTTAAAATATGGACGTGGCAATGAAAGGTCGAGGGCGCCGAAGAAACGTGTGACAAGATAAAAAGGAGATATCAAATGCAATTGATACAAAATTTACCGGAGGAGCATTTCGTTAATCTTCCAGATGCCACTCGTCGTCGCATGACGCAGATATTTTCCTGCGACCTTTCTATGATTCGCTTCAGCTTGACCACGTTGCCTCTCAGTTTCAACGCCGCAGCGTTCTCCTCTGGATCAACAATCTATTTCGCGCCACGTTTCTATCGTCCTGGCCACCCCCTTGGCGACGCTATGATCGCTCATGAAATTGCTCATCTATTGCAGCAATGTTCGCTTTCGGATTATGCGCCGTTAGCAGGGCATGCCTCGCTACTTGTTTCGCCAGAGCTCGATGAGGAAGCCAATGCTTGGGCTTGTCTCTCGCTAATGGATGCATCAACGCTCGAAAAATTTATTAACCGCCCCTCCCAAGCGCAGCGTTTTCAGCCAAGAGAGGGAAATCGGATAGTGCAGCCCTGGATAATGATGGCGAAGGACATAGGAGACGATCCCGATAGCTATGGACCCAATCATGACATTGGACATCGCTTTGGGGAGAGGTATTTTCGCCCTCCCGAACAGCAAAGAGGAGAACCCAAGGCCGAAAATTTCGTGCAACTCACGGATATAGACGATGCGTGTCAGAGGGTTGAGAAAGCATATTATTACCTGTTTCGTAAGGCTCCTCCCAAAGAGGTTTATGAAATCCTCCGGAGGTGGATAGGGATAAGCGAGGCAACTGGAGAGATTTTGGCGAGACGCGGAATAAAGGAGGAATTTTCTAAGGCTGCGGTCGATGAACGCAAGGAGAAAGAAGTTTATGCGGAATGGCGCTATTACCACACCTATGCGGAACTGGCCTGGGCGCTGGACGGAGAGAGGAAAGCTAAACAGGAACTGGATAAGGAAAACGCCATAGCGGGACTTGTTCTCGAAGATAATGACATTTTGTTTCTTCTTAAGCGGGTCGGTGACCGCGTCAATCAATTCTTAAAAACGCAGCAGGAGGAAGATTCGCCCGTACACAGGGATATTATTGGCGCATCCGGTAAAGCAGCACCGTATGCGACCCTTCACAAGCGAACGACTTATCAAGATGTTATCGCTGCAATTCAAAACAATAAGGATATAGATAATGTCGCCCATCTCGCGGCGCTCTTTCATGATGTAAAAGATATTTTTAAATCTGCAAAGGTAATTGCTTCGAGTGAACAAGACTTCGTATTGAAGGTCCAGAGCGAGCAAAAAGATTTACTCATTAACCCGCGTAATAATCGCTATAACGTGTCAACCGTTGATGAGGCCGATCCATGGACGCTCTGGATGCGTGAGGAGGGACGCCCAGTATGGGCTGCGCCCTCTCCCACCATGATGAGCATGTGGCTAATGACAAAAAAGGTAGGTGCGCTCGATATTGAGAACGAGGCGCTTGGGTATGCGATGTTTGCACTCTGGAATAAGGTCTACTCGCATTACGCAAGCCCTATTCACCGTTTTCACGAAACACTGTCAGGCGCGCAGCATAATAATATTCCCTTTGCTCCCGACCTGGATGCTCCCACAAACTATGCAAACTTCAAGGGCCGCGTCGCAACACAACTGCAAGCATCGGCGGAGGAAACACAAGCAATGCCCAGCCCCTTGCAAACGGCGCCTGAGGCGGTAGTGGCCCAGGGTTCTAGCAGCAAGGCTATTGAGGAATCGGAATACGCTCCGATATCGGAGACCAAATCGCCGGACACTCTTGCGGAGGCAGTGGCTAGCTTACTGAAAAGCGCCCCTTACCTCTTACCGATTCTCCTTAATGACCTAACCAAGGTTGAACCACATGAGCTGGAAGCGATCGGCCAGCGACTAGCTGCTCCTTTGCCCGCCGGAATAAAAAAACTTGGAGGACAGACGGGGTTTGTTATTCAACAATTAACCAGCTTTTTGCCTGAATTCGTAGTTGGCGCGGCTGGAACAATGACCGGCATCGCACTGCGGCTA
>DATLHW010000196.1:0-6292 GCA_035539675.1 Burkholderiales bacterium
GCGAGCGAACCAACGAAACGGATCATCACCGGCGCGGTCATTATCGTCGCTGTCGTGCTGGATATTTATCGTAGCCGCAAAGCGGCAGCGAAACACTAGAGTCTGTTATGGCCACAATGAAAGAAGTCGCGCAGCGCGCGGAAGTCTCAGTCAGCACGGTGTCTCACGTAATCAACGAAACCCGTTTCGTCAGCATAGATGTCCGCAGCCGGGTTCTCGCCGTCATTGCGGAGCTCGACTATATCCCGAGCGCCGTGGCGCGCAGCCTGAAACATCAGCGCACCCGCATCATCGGCATGATGACGCCGAACAACTCCAATCCATACTTCGCCGAGATCACACGCGGAATCGAAGACGCCTGTTTCGAGGCGGGCTTCAACGTTATCTTATGCAATTCCGATGATGACCCACGCAAGCAGACCAGCTACATCCGAGTGCTCATGGAGAAACAGGTCGATGGTCTGATCATTACGCCCTCGGGCGCCAATGAAGACTTGGGCGATCTACTTTCCAGCGCGCGCAAACCGCTGCTTATCTTGGACCGTGAGGTAGAGAATATCGAAGCGGACTTTGTCACTGTCGATCACGAGTTGGGCGGCTATCTGGCGACCAACCACCTCATCGAACTTGGTCACCGCCATATCGCTTGCATCGCCGGACCTTCGCAATTATCACCGGCCATACAGCGACTGGCTGGCTATCGACGAGCGCTAAGCAACGCCAACCTGCCACTCGACCCGAACAATGTCGTCACAAGCAACTTCACCAGCGCAAGCGGCTACACAGCAATGCAGCGATTGCTTTCAATGAATCCGAGGCCAACAGCCGTGTTCGCTTGTAACGATCTCATTGCGCTCGGCGCCATCTGCGCCGTGACAAATGCAGGTCTGAGTCTGCCCAAGGATTTATCCATCGTGGGCTTCGACGACATCGAACTTGCCGCGTTCACCAGCCCTCCTCTGACAACCATGGCTCAGCCAAAGTATCAGTTAGGCGCTCTGGCGGCAGGCATGTTGATCGACCGCATCGCCCGCAAGCACGAACAACCTCAACGTAAAACGCTTCGGCCTGAGCTTCGCATCAGGCAATCGACCGGCGCCCCATTCAGAGCGTCTTAAACAAACAATCCAATTTCCAAATCAAACGTGAACGCGACGGCAAGCCCCGCCAACAAAGCGCACATTTGATTTAGCATTGAAAAAGGCGCATCGCACATGAAACCTCGCATCGTAGTCGTCGGCAGTGTGAACATGGATTTAGTGGCCCGCGTCCCGCGCATGCCGCTGCCGGGCGAAACCCTGACCGGCTCGGACTTCCGCTCTATCGCCGGTGGTAAAGGCGCCAATCAGGCCGTTGCGGCGGCGCGACTCGGCGCTGACGTCAGTCTGATCGGCCGCATCGGCACGGACGGTTTTGGCGCCCGGTTACGAAACCTGTTGGAGAAGGACCACATTGCGCTACCGCATCTTTACTCATGCGATGGGATCGCCACTGGCGCCGCGATCATCATGGTGGATAGCGCTGGCGAGAACTGCATCGTTTTAACGCCCGGAGCCAATGCTGCGCTTACAAAGGACGACATCGACCAGGCAGCGTCCAGCATCGAACAGGCGGATGTGCTCATCTGTCAGTTGGAAACGCCTTTGCCAACGGTGCGACGCGCGATGCAAATCGCCAAAGTGCACGGCACGCGAGTTGTCCTCAATCCCGCCCCCGCGCAATCGCTTCCGGCGTCCGATTTAGCGCTGGTCGACTATTTGATTCCCAATGAAACCGAAGCCGGATTGTTGACGGGCATCACCGTCGTGGATCTTGCATCGGCCAAAGCGGCCGCCGCTCGCTTACGCGAACAAGGCCCTAAAGCCGTTTTGCTGACGTTAGGACCCAAGGGTGTACTAATCGCCGATGAAAATGGGGCAAGACACATCCCCGCGCCCCAGGTTACAGCGGTGGATACAACTGCCGCTGGCGACACTTTTATCGGCGGCTTCACGGTCGCCCTAGCGGAAGGTCTATCCCTCGTCGAGGCGGCCCAGTTCGGACAACGCGCCGCCGCAATCAGCGTCACGCGATTTGGGGCGCAGACGTCTATTCCTAACCGGGATGAGGTGATGCAGGCGGCGTAAATTTCACGCCCTTCGCGTTTAGGGACTCTCGAATACGGGTCCCAAATTATTTCCGAACCAGGAGGAGCTCGGATTAGCGATAGCGTAATCCGGGGCAACCGCTCTTCGTGGCGTCATCGTTCCCGGATGACGCTATCGCTAATCCAGGCGACAAGTTCGAAATTTAAATAACGTGAGTTCTGCATAAGGAAGGGGAAATGGTTGACCGGAGTAAAAGACATTAACTGGATACTCATTTCCCCATTGTCATCCTGAGCAATAGCGAAGGATCTGCTTTTGGCGGCAGTTACACTATCACTACCTGTGCCCTATGAGACATACAGCAGATCCTTCGCTATCGAGACTGTAAAAGAATCTGCTGCGCGGCCCGATTTCCAGGCTGAGGTCGAGAAGAATCGCCTCAGCCTGGCGTTGTTGAATAATTCAACTAAAGCCCTGGCGGCTTCGGCTTTCTCGATACCTCTGCAGACGTCGATGCCTCTGGTGAATGCGTTGCTCTTACCTTAAGAGTAAGAGTTGACGCTTCTTTATTCCGCTTGCGCTTTTCTATGTGCTCCACAATTTGAGTGGGAGTGTGTCCAATTCGATCCACGCACTCGCTATGTAATATCGCAACAGAAACCTTTTCTCCATTCGGAAGTCTTGCAGAAGCAAGAAAGAAATCCTTGCCTGAATGAAAAAAATCATCAATGAGGAGATTCCCATTTACATCGCCCAATCGCATTAAACGAGGCTTGTCTTGTTCTTTCTTATAATATTCGGCATTCGCTGCTTTAATATCATGATCAGTCGTGATTGCAGGTTTCCATGCCTGTGCGCCGTGGCCTTTTGCAAAAGGCATGCTTGGGCGTCCTGGTTTATCTTCTATGGGTTTCTCTTCGTAGGGGACTAAAAGTCCCTTGCTAATGGCGGGTATTTCCGGCTTTGTATTGCTTGATTCACCACCGTAATTCAAAAGCGTTCCTGTTTGTTCATAAGGCGGTACGTCTGCCTGCTTTAATGGTTTCGAATCTTGGTCTTTTGATACTGATTGGGGAACCACCTGTTCATATAGTGGTGGAGGTAATGGCGAAGAGGTAAATGTCAGGGGATATTTTTCTTGCAAGTCATGAGTCATATCAAGGAGTGAAGCTGACTCTGACCCCAACCGCCGCCAGGCCTCATAGCTACACTCTTTTTGCGCCACTGACACGTCGCGAAGTCTTCGCATCGTCACCATAAAAGGATCATCAGGATCTTCTTTAGGAGAAATAGCGTAGTTAAGGACGTTAGAACGAGCCGCAAAAAAGTATGGCTTGAGTGCTGCCAGCAAGAACATCTTGAACGCCCTATTCTCTTCTGGATCTAATGTCCTATGCTGTAATTCATTTTCTAGCTTCTGTTTCATGATGAGCAGAAACTTATACTCTCTTGAGTACACCCAATGAGCATTAGCTAAGCTTTGCTCAAACTCCTCGGCAGTAATGCGTCGCTTAAATTTCTCAGCAGTAATGCCTTTTTCCACCTTAGTTTCCACCTTAGAAGATGGCGAACGCCGTGCGCTTTCCCGAGCACGGCGGTCTTTTGTTCGAGCCTCCGAGTTCGGCAAAAAAAAGTTATTAAAACACTTTCTAGCATTGGTTTCTGTAAAGGATTCAAAGTGGCGGATTGCTGTTTTTTCACGCTCGGACAAATCGGGAAATAACTGAGAAGCTAAGTTCTCCAGTGAGC
Source organism: Burkholderiales bacterium (assembly GCA_035539675.1). Classification (GTDB taxonomy): domain Bacteria; phylum Pseudomonadota; class Gammaproteobacteria; order Burkholderiales; family DATLHW01; genus DATLHW01. The sequence continues at coordinate 3,837 of DATLHW010000196.1, forward strand.
GTGTCCATAATAATCTTGCTTCGTAAGTTGGTGGGATCCACTGCTGCCCAATTTTTCCTTCAACTTCTTTTTTATCCATAGACAATGTCTGCGATATTGTTTGCCAAACATGGGGTGCTAGTGGTTGAGGATGCCGATATCCGGATGTCAAATATTTCCTCTGGCTAGGCTGTATGTGCTCCTCCTGCTGAGTGTGAAATAAGTGAACATTTCTTTCAGCGAATTCAGATAAGACTGATTCATAGTTTTGTTTAATGCGTTGTTGTTTAGTGCGGTAGTCAGTGAGGGAATTACGTAGAACTTGCTTAAGACCATCATCTTTTGTTTGCCGAATTCTGTCGTTAAGAGAACTTATTTCCGCATTAGAAGCCATCATCAACGGTTCCAAGAGGCGCCATTTTTCGAAGCTATGCTGAGTGATGATCGGCGCCGCCTCTGCTATTTGTCGTATCAAATCGTGAATAGGCACACCTTCCTTAGCGAGTATTTCTTCGATGGCGTCTACTTGATCTTGCCTTTGCGCTTTTACTTGTTCAAGGGCCGAATCCTCTGGATTCTCTTTTTGTTTTCCTTTGCGAAAGAACAATCCTTTTTCCGTAGGCAAAATTACCGTGAAGTAGTTTTCAGGCGCAACGAGTAAATCCGATATAACACCCGAAGCGCTTTCTGCAGGTTTCCATACCTGTTTGCCGTGGTCTTTTGCAGAAGGAATACTTAGTCGTTCTGATTTATCCTCTATGGGTTTCTCTTCGTCGTCGACTAAAAGTCCCTTGCTAAGCGCAGGTATTTCCGGCGTTGTATCGCTTGATTCGCCTCCATCATTCAAACGCGTTCCTGTTTGTTCATCAGGCGCTAAGCCCGCCTGCTTTAATGGTTCCGAACCTTGATCTTTTGATATTGATTGGGGAACCACTTGATCGTCATATAGTGGCGGTGGTTCTGTCGGAGGTAGTGGCGGAGGGGTAAACGCTAGTGGATGCTTTTCTTTCAAGTCATCAATCATCTCAAGAAGTGAAGAAGCTGGCTCTAACCTGGGTAACCACATCAGGACCGCATCGCTACACTCTTTTTGCGCCTGTGACATATCCAGAAGTCTTCCCATCTTTGTCACCACAAAAGGATCATCAGGATCTTCGTCGGCGAGAAAACCGCTACCAACCGCATTGTTGTAAAATGCCTTAAAGGCGTTCACACGTTGATCAAGCACCTCGTTTTTAGCAGCTGCCAGCAAGCATATCTTAAGCGCCCTATTCTCTTCTGGATCTAATGTCCTATGCTGCAATTCATCTTCTAGCTTCTGTTTCATGATGAGCAGAGACTTATGAGTCTTTGAGGCGTGCCAATATACGCTACCTAAACGTTGCTCAAACTTCTCGGCAGTTTCTGCAGGTTTTGCTATGTCCACATTCTGATTCGCGTACCTTAATTGTTCACGAAAGCTCCGTAGGAATTCTCGATGCTGATGCTCTGCTTTTCGAACCGCTGAATCCCGCCAAAAAAAGTCATTAAAATGCTCTCTAACTTTGGTTTCCATCGAGGATTCAAATTCGCGGATTGCTGTTTTTTCATGCTCGGACAAATCGGGAAATAACTGAGAAGCTAAGTTCTCCAGTGAGCGTGTCCATAATAATCTTGCTTCGTAAGTTGGTGGGATCCACTGCTGCCCAATTTTGCCTTCAACTCCTGTGTCCATAGACAATATCTGCGATATTGTTTTCCAGATAGGGGCTGCTAGTGATGCTGCTAGTGATTGAGTATTCTCAAATCCGGATGTCCAACATTTGGATGTCAAATATTCCCTCTCGCTAGGCTGTATGAGCGCCTCCTGCTCAGCGAAAAATAAGTGAATATTTCTTTCAGCGAATTCAGATAAGACTGATTGATAGTTATTTCTAACGGGTCCTGGTATATCGTAGCGGTAATTGAGGGAATTTCTTAGAGCTTGCTTAACATTATCAATTTTTTCTTCCTGAATTCTTACTACAAGAGGTCTTATTTCCACATCAATAGCCATCATCAACGGTTCCAAAAGGCGCCATTTTTCGAAGCTATGCTGAGTGATGATCGGCACCGCCTCTGCTATTTGTCGCATCAAATCGTGAACAGGCGCACCTTCCTGAGCGAGTATTTCTACGATGGCGTTTACTTCAGCTTGTCTTTGCGCTTTTTCCTGTTCGAGGGCCGAATCCTCCGGATCAGCTTTTTGTTTTCCTTTGCCAGCGGACAATTCTTCTTCCGTGGGCAAAATGACCGTGAAGTAGTTTTCAGGCGCAACGGTTGAATTCGATGTAACACCCGAAGCGCTTTCCGCTTCCATGGGGCGTTTTTCAGCAGCACGGGGAGAGATTTTTTCGTCGGGCATTTTTATAATTCCTTTCCTGAAAAGAAAGCTAATTAACCCACGTTGGCGATGCTACGTTGCGCTTCAGGCGTGTTTCAAAAGACGCTTGTTTTTT
>DATLHW010000197.1:0-4346 GCA_035539675.1 Burkholderiales bacterium
GTTCGTTCTCGTTTTTAAAGTTTCCTAAAGCACGTACCGCGCTAGGTCCTCGCTCTTCGCCAGGGCGCCTAAACGCTCATTCACATAAGCGGCGTCAATGGCGATTTCGGTTGTTGTCTTGCCGGCGTCAAAAGAGATTTCCTCCAGCAATTTCTCCATCACCGTGTATAGCCGCCTTGCGCCGATGTTCTCGGTTTTCTCGTTTACCTGAAAGGCGATTTCCGCAATGCGCTTGATAGCCTCGGGTTTGAATTTCAGATTAACGCCCTCGGCGCCCAGCAGCGCTTCGTACTGATTGGTGAGGCAGGCATTGGTGCTGGTGAGTATCTGTTCGAAGTCGGAGACTGACAGCGATTCCAGTTCGACGCGGATTGGCAGCCGGCCTTGCAATTCCGGTATCAGATCGGAGGGCTTGGCAAGATGGAAAGCACCACTGGCGATGAATAAGACGTGGTCGGTCTTGATCATGCCGTACTTGGTGGAAACCGTGGTGCCTTCGACGAGCGGCAACAGATCGCGTTGCACGCCTTGCCGAGAGACATCGGCGCCCTGCATTTCCGAGCGGCTCGCGATCTTGTCTATTTCGTCGATGAAGACGATTCCGTTCTGCTCGACGTTCTGGATGGCGCGAATTTTCAGCTCTTCATCATTGACGAGTTTCATCGCTTCTTCGTCGGTAATGATTTGCATCGCTTCTGAAACTTTGACCTTGCGAAGCTTGCGTCGTCCACCGCCAAGGTTTTGGAACATACCTTGGATCTGCGAGGTCAGATCTTCCATGCCGGGCGGCGCGAAAATTTCCATCGCTGGGCCGGCAGCGGCGACTTCGATCTCGATTTCCTTATCGTTCAGTTCGCCTTCGCGAAGCATTTTTCGAAATTTCTGCCGTGTCGCATTGTCTTCGTGATCCGCCAGCTTGCCGATGCCAAATCCCGGATCGCGGGGGGGCGGCAGCAATGCGTCGAGCACGCGATCTTCGGCTTGGTCTTCCGCGCGATGACGCAGTTTTTGCATTTCGTGTTCGCGGGTTTGCTTGATCGATATCTCGGCCAAGTCGCGAATGATCGAATCGACATCGCGGCCGACGTAACCGACCTCGGTGAATTTGGTGGCTTCTACTTTGATGAAGGGCGCATTCGCGAGTTTGGCCAAGCGGCGGGCGATTTCGGTTTTGCCCACGCCGGTCGGGCCGATCATCAGAATGTTCTTTGGCGTGATTTCCTGTCGTAAGGGATCGGCTACCTGTTGGCGCCTCCAGCGATTGCGGAGCGCTATCGCTACCGCGCGTTTAGCCGAGTGCTGGCCAATGATGTGTTTGTCCAACTCGTGGACGATTTCTTGTGGGGTCATCTGAGACATATTTGTCCTGTTTGGGACGCTGATTAATATTGTTAGACGAGTTATTACCGGTCGGGTTCTAAGGCCCGAATTACTCCAACAACTCGATTACGTGTTGATCATTCGTGTAGATGCAGAGGTCGCCCGCGATCATGAGAGACTTTTTTACAATCACTTCCGGGGGAAGCTCGGTGTTTTCCAACAAGGCGCGGGCGGCCGCTTGCGCGTAAGACCCGCCGCTGCCAATCGCGAGCAAGCCCATGTCCGGCTCCAACACATCGCCTGTGCCTGTGATGATGAGCGAGGTATCGCGGTCGGCAATGGTCAGCATGGCTTCCAGCCGACGTAGCATGCGATCGGTGCGCCAATCTTTCGCCAACTCAACGGCCGATCGAAGCAAGTTTCCTTGATGCTTTTCCAACTTGGCTTCAAATCGTTCGAATAGGGTAAATGCATCCGCCGTTGCGCCGGCGAATCCAGCTAAAACCTTGTCATGATAAAGGCGGCGTACTTTGCGCGCCGTTGCTTTTATGACGACGTTGCCTAATGTAACCTGACCATCGCCGCCCATGGCGACGCGGTTGCCGCGACGGACTGAAACGATAGTGGTGCCGTGAAAGACTTCCATAAGTGATTAAAGAGAAACGAAGTGGATTGATAACGGCGCGTGTGGCTTTTATTGCGCCTTACGTCGTAAGAGCACGGCGAGGCGGTTCGCCCCAAAAGCTTCCAGCAGAGGAAAGACGAGTTCGCTGACATCCACAAGGACGATTTTCTTGCCAGCCGCAGTGATCTTGGTCAGCGCGTCTATCAGGATCCCGGTTGCTGCAAACTCGATGCGTTGCAGTTCCGCCAAGTTGATGTGAACTTCCTTGTGGGCCGCTGCATGATTCATCAATTGCTGAAGCTGGGTTATGTTATCCACACCAATGGAGCCGCGCAGTGCGAATCCTTGCGTCGCCGGCGGTTCGGGCTCGCCCGCCGCTTGTTCGGCTTCAGCGCCTGCGCCTTGTGGTGGCGGAGCGGCTCCGGCTTCCCACGAGGGAGGGGACATCTCGAATCCCATCGCATACTCCAATCCCAGGTCTTCGAACTCGCTTTGCATGCCTTGCCGCTGATACAACTCAAAAATCAACACCCAGATGCCCGCAAATTCTTTCGAGGGATTGTCGCTGATGATTTTTTTCAGGAGATCGATGAAAGGATTGATGTTGTTGAAGCGGACGGTCTGTTTTTGCTTGCGAGCATCCACCAGGCTTTTGGCGAGCGCTTCCGCTTCGCCGGGCTTTATGCTCTTCATTTTGCCAAAATCGATTCGAATGCTGCCCAAGCGATTCACGAATTCGACGAGTTTGGCAATCTCCGGCAATAGGTCGTCCTTGGGCTGGAGAATGAAGAAATCGCTGGCTGGGCGGGCGTCTTTACGCACTTCCCGCTGGTCGGTTTGCTGGTTCCAAGTTGGGGGAGAGCGCTCGAACTTGACCGTATAGGTCATCGCCAAGTCTTCAAATTCTTTTTTAAAGTTACGTAGCTTGTAAAGATCGAGAAGCATTAACCAAGGCTGTGGGCTGCTCGTTTTGTCCATTACCAGCTTTTTGAGCAGCGCCTGCGCGATATCCAAATGATCCGCTGCGTACATCACGGCGATTTCCTGCAATAACGGCAGTTCCTCGACGTCATACGCCATCATCTCCGGCGCGCTCTTTTGACCAACAGGGCGCGCGGTGACCGAGGAACCCCCCGGGGCGGTGGTTGTAGGGGGGAAGGCTGTTGAGGGGCCGCTAGGCTCGGTCGGTTTTGAGACTGCAGTCTCCCGCCCCGGCGCCTTGACGCTGGTCTTGGTGGCATCGGTGGACGGCGACTTCCCGTCCTGGCCAGGTTTATTGAATATGGAGAAGGCCAAGGGATCTCACGAGCGGTTCGGAAATTCTAGCCATGATAAGTCTAAACAAGTGACACTCACAATAGCGGTTTCACGCTGCCACGCGAAACCCTCCGTGCAGAGCCCTATGACCGCTTGCGCGACGACAGCATATGAAGGGGGATCCCGAGCATCGCCAAGGCCCAGACCACAACCGGCCCTGAGGGTAGGTCCAGCATTACCGACAGGGTAAGCCCGACGGCGTAGCCGCATACGCCTAAAGCATAGCTGATTGGCAGCCGAAAACGCTGAATATGACGCGTCGCGAGCGGAGGAATGATCAGGGTGGAAAACACCAGATAAAGGCCTACCAGTTGCACGGAAACGGTAACGGCGCAGGCGAAGAGCGCATAGAAGCCGAATCTGCCGATTCGTTCGCGAAAACCGAACCATATGGCGAGAATGATGGCGTAGACGAGCGCTTCGAAGGGTAGATTGCTGCTTTTAACCCAGAGAATCTGCCCGACCAGGAGTTCACGGAGTTTTTCGTTTGCATGAACATTATCGGCCAGGAGAATCGCCCCGCCCGCGGCGGCGAGGACGAACACCACGCCAATGATCGCTTCCTGAACTTCCGGAAATTTCTTGTCCGTCCAGGTAAGCAGCAGCGACCCCGCGAGCGCCGCGGAGAGCGCGGCAATTTGAACAGCCCAACCCGCCGGTTCGAAACCCAGGCTTCCTGCGAGGATTACCCCCAGCCCGGCGATTTGCGCGATTGCGAGATCGATAAACACGATACCGCGCGCCAGCACCTGCATGCCTAAAGGAATATGAGTGGCTGTAACCAGCACGCCCGCAATAAATGCGGGCGCGATGATTGATAGCTCGATGCTCCCGATGCTCACTTCACTCCCGCCAAAAGCCGTTGCACGGTATCGTCGAACAGCCCGAAGAGATCCTTCGATTTGTCCGTTCCTCCTACCGTGAATGGCAGTACGACAGCCGGAATGTTCGCCCGCGAAGAGAGCCATTCCGACGGCCGACCGTTTGAATACGCCGCGCGGATGACCATTTTCACCGGCTGCCGTTGGATCAAGGCGAGCACTTCCGACAGGTGCGCGGACGTCGGTTCTATCCCCGGCTTGGG
>DATLHW010000198.1:0-3351 GCA_035539675.1 Burkholderiales bacterium
ATGGCGAGTCCTACGCCGGTTCCTTCATATTCTTCCGCCCGGTGCAGCCGTTGGAACACGCCGAATAGTTTGTCGGCGTAACGCATATCGAAGCCAGCGCCATTGTCCTTCACATAGTAGATCTTGGCGTCGCTCTCGTCCGCTTGGCGGCAACCTACTTCAATCGTCGCGGGCTCCTTGTTGCGCGTGAACTTGATGGCGTTACCGATCAAGTTCGTCAAGGCTTGTTTAAGCAACGCGGGGTCCACCGAGGCGACGCCAAGGTCGCCAATAGAGAAATCGATCTTGTGTTTGTTTCGGTCGAGATTCATTTCCTCGATGGTTTGATTGACCAGATCTTCCAATTTAATCGACTGCGTTTGAATGGGTTGCCGCCCGAGGCGCGCAAAGGCGAGTAGATCGTCAATCAGCTGTCCCATTCGCTGCCCGTTCGAGCGCACCACGCCGAGAAGCCGGCGTCCCTCTGCGTCTAGTTTCTCTCCGTAACTTCTTTCCAGCATCATCGCGAAGCCGTCCATGATGCGGAGCGGGGCGCGAAGGTCGTGTGAGACGGAATAGGAGAACGCTTCGAGATCTCTATTGGCGAGCGACAATTCAGCGGCTTTTTGGTGCTCTCGGTTATGCGCTTTAACAAGTCGCGCGTACAGCATGCCGTTTTCGAGCAGCAGCACCATCAGCACGAAGGTCGACGCCAGCAACCCGTAAATTCGGCCCGAGTAAAAGCCGAGGTCGAAGCGTCCGGCGTTTAGAACTGCGGACAGTGCGATATCGAAAATCCAGGCGCACATCACCACCATAAGCCATAAATCGAGCACCGAATGCGGCCGCCGTCGCCACAGTACGCCCAGGGCGATGACGCTCAATGCCCAAACGCTGGTGACCACGATGATCATCGCGGGGGTATAGCGGTTGCCTTGCATGATTGCGGGAAGCAAACGTTGGCCCGCTGTGGCGAGGAGCGTGATCGCCAATACCATTGTGAGAACGATTGCAGCGCAAGCCGGAATGGCGACGCCAGTGCGAATGCCAGTCGGGACGGCTTCTTTTTCTCTACCCTTCAGCAAAGCGTAGGCAATGATGAAAATTGGAAACCCGCCGTGCCAGAACATATACAGCCAAGCGGTGCTTTGTGGACCGGCGCCGAGCAGACCTGTGGTGGCGAACAATCCAGGAAAGGTAAGTGCGTGAGCAACGATGATAAATGCGGTAAACAAGTAGCCGCTGGCTAGCGCGCAGATCGCCTTTGACCGCAGGATACTGAATTGTCCGAACAGCAAGACCGCTGTGATCAGATCGTTGATGATAAGCACCGATTCATAGATCGGGATGAAGGCCCATACCTGGGCTAGCGGCGTCTTCGCAAACGGCGCCACGGCCAGAAAAATGGTAATTGACGCCACTACGACCCAGAGCGAGAGCCGACGCTCAATGTGGCCGGGAGGCAAGGTCGACAAGAATACCGAGCGCTCATCTATAAAGTCGGTTGTCATGCCTCCTCCTTACTTGTAGCCCTGATTAGGCGTTAGCCATAATCCGGGGAAATCTTTCCGCGTAGGACCTCGATCCCGGATTACGTTGCGCTAATCCAGGCTATTTTCTTTATCACCCGCGCCTGTTCGTTACGAGGCAGGCGCGGGTGGTCTTGCATGAATGAAGATTATCTGCGGATTCTAAAACAAGCAGCAGTCAGGCTAATGCAACCAATTAACCACCCGCAGACAATACTCAAGTTCTTGCGTTACTTGCTTTGTGGCTTGGTGATCGGAACGATCAACAGATTCTGCACTGCTTGGGGCGTTCCCACTTCCAGCACATGACTAATGGAGATCCTGCGCGGCGGAAATTTGCTTCCGGGGCCGGATAGCGTCGTGGGGTTATGACACATAAAGCAGTTTTGCACGTTCGCTGCATTACTGTTGGATGCATATTGCTGGAACGTTTCGGCTGTTGAGTTCGCCAGATTCACCGATCCGATTGCGTTGCTTGCGTTCGTTTTGAGCACGTTCGGATTTTTTGACGTATAGCTATTCGCTTCCAACCATACTGTCCCGATCAGGTCGTAATTGCCGAATACCGATTGCGGGGATTTCAAGCCGGTAAAAAATCGTTGCATGGATGAACTGACGTTGGCGATATCCGCTGCCCCATTGGGAAAGTTCGTGCCGCCGGTCTGGTTTTCAAGCACGACATTGTTGGACGGCGAAAATTTCTGGGTCACCGGGTCGAACCAGAGTTGTGGGGGGGTATAGCTTTGCCCGCTTTGCGGCGGATTGGGTTGATTCACCTGCGCATATGACGTGCCGGCCGCGTAGAACGTGTAGTTCGTCGGCGAACTGCCGGATGTGTTGAACTGGTTGTCCGGCGTGCGAGGGGAATTGAGACGATGCTCGAAAGTCGCCCAAAGGAACTCGGGATGGTTTTCCGTATAGCCGACGACGTGCAAGCCGACGAGCGCGACAGTCACGGTGGTGAACTGGTTGGCGATCGGGACGACGGCGTAGCTGTTTTGGGTTCTCAGCACGTTCAGAACGGGCACTTGCGCTTGCGTGGTGTATGCGCCAGCGGGCGCTTTTTCATTGGGTCCCAGTCGCAGCCACGTCGCCTTGAATACGGCTGCTCCAACATCGAAGTAGGAGTCGGCTGGTTGTTTGAGGTATCCACCAGTCGCCAACAGATTTTTCTGCGCCGTGGCGAAGTAAGAGGGGTTCATGTGTACGGAGGCGTAAACGGGGTAACCGTTGGGAGAGACCAGCACGTTGCCGTCGGCCTCGACAATCGCGCCGGCGCCTTCGGTGAATCCAGGCGTCCCATGCGCGCTCAATGACCGGGCCGCAAGTTTGAGCGTAAGTTTGCCTCCCTTCGGTGGCAGCTTTTTGGCTTTGGGCAGCAACTGGTCCGGCGTTGGGAGCGTCATGAAGCGAGGAACGCCATTGCTGCCTAATGCCGTCGCCCAGACAAAGGCCTCCGCCGACCATTGTTGGAAAACGCAATCGGGAGCAGGCGTTGCTGGGGTGTCGTTTGCCGTGTCGCTGGTTGGGAAGGGGAAGGTGGGTTTGAGGTATCGGTTGAGACCCTCTTGCCACCCATTAAGCGGGCATGATGGCGCGGGGTTTTGAGCTACGGCGTGTAACGGACCGGCGCATAAGATGGCGGTCAGGATGGTTGCAGCGGTTCGTGCTTTTTGCTGGTAATTGCTTTTCATTAGTTCCTGCTCCATTTGAAGTTATCAAGGGATTAGCTGAACCAACATCAGAACAACACGCAACGTTTGGCGTTCGCGACGCCAAACTTTAGAACTCCGCTACGATTGATTTGCATGGTCGGCATGTCTTGTCGAAGTTCATGACGAAG
>DATLHW010000199.1:0-10482 GCA_035539675.1 Burkholderiales bacterium
GAGCAACGGCAATCCGCGTGCGGCAAGCTTTTTCCAAGTGAGCCGCGTAATGCAGCGAACCCTACCTTTCATGGGATAATTCCATTTTCTTTACATGGATTTCCGATGGAACGTTCAACCCGCCAGCGCTCCGCCATTCGCGCTGTAATCGACGACGCCGGTCGGCCCTTATCCCCGCAAGAGGTGCTTGAAGGCGCGCAGGCGCATGTTGAGGCGCTTGGAATGGCGACTGTTTATCGTAATCTGAAGCTGTTGCTGGATGAAGGCTCCATTCAAGTGGTGTCCTTGCCTGGTGAAAACCCCCGTTACGAATCGGTACATCCGGAGCATGATCATCACCATCATTTCCAATGCCGGACCTGTAGTCGAGTGTTCGATGTGCATGAGTGTCCCGGCTCTATGGAGAATTTGGCGCCCAAGGGTTTCGTGGTCGAGCGTCATGACTTAACGTTGTATGGCACGTGCGCCGACTGTTCGCCTAAGTCTCGGGCGGCTCGCGCTGGTGGCGCAGCGACGCCGAAGAGCCGTAAACGGCCTACGGCTCGTTGAGTTGATAGGGGGTAATGAGTTCGGTTGGCCGCTGCGTTTGTAGGAGCGAGCTTGCTCGCGATTGCTTTCGGAGCCCCGCTAACAATCGTGAGCAAGCTCGCTCCTACGGATTCAGGCTATTCAGCTGATTCACCTGAATGCGCAGGATGGGTTGCGTTGCGCTACGGCTACAACCAGCGGATTCAGTATGCTTCTAGAAACGAAAACTTCGCGTACGCCAGAGCATACAGCTCATTGCTGCGGCCAGTAGCCACGGATAGACCGCCCAGCCAATCGTTCGCTCCGCCACATTCTCTAACGGTGAGTCCACGATAAAGCGTGGAATGCTGTCATGGTCGGTGAAATTTAACCGGCCTGCGCAGCCCGGGCAGGGAAACGATGGGTCCGCCGCCTCTTTCAAAGCGCGAGGCCAAAAGAAGGTCCGCAATTCGTTCGTGTAAGCACGAGCTCGGCGCAAGAAGGTTTCCTGACGCATCGCATCCGTTCCCGCAGCCGTCTGTAACACCATATCGAGCGCCAATGAGGGCGAAAGCCAGCGTAGTACGCCAGCGGCGCCTTTGGCGTCGGCCTGAGCGTTTGCTATCGCATTCACGCTCGATAATAAGCGGCGATCCAGCTCTTTCTGCATTGCGATTTGTTTGGTGGCGTAAGGGATCTGGGCAAGCCGATCGGCGCCAGCGGCGTAGGCGGGATTACTTGTGAGATACCCCTTGACGATGGCGTCGCGTTGCGCGGGCGTGAAATTACTTTCACGACGTAATTCGTTTAAGTATCGCAGAGGCGAGGGCGCGGGATGCAGCAGCTCCAGCGCGAAGGCGCCCGCAGCGGGCGCGAGGAAGGTTAATGCTGCCCATAATGAGACTAGCAGTGTGTGGCTGGCGATAACGCCGGTTCTGCTGGCAACGAGCGCGATCAGGCCAATCCAGAACACGGCGTATCCCGCAACGGCCAAGGCGACGACAGACAAAACGCGCCACGCCTGCACGTCTAATACAGGCGCCCCCGCCATAGCCAACGAGAGTCCCGTCATTAATAGGACGACAGGGACGCAGGCCAAAGCCATCGTTGCGAATTTGAGTATGATCAGACGGCGCGGCGATTCAGCATGACTCGCCAGCAGGCGCAATGCGCCGGAATCGCGCTCTGCGGAAAGTCGCGATGCGCCCAGCACGATCAACGCCAAGGGCAGTAAATTCACCAGCACAAAAGCCAGATCGAAATCGCCCAGACTGAGGATGCGTGGGTTCACGAAGTCGAATGCGGCTTCAGGTGGCGAGAGGTAGTCAAGTTCGGCGCGCAGGTAGAACGGCAGCACTTTGGATTGGCCCACCGAAATGGCGGCCAGCGGCGAGGGCGGCTTTACTGAGAAGGCAACCAAACCATAGCGCATGTAACCCGACACGTCGGTCGGGTCCTGCCAATAAGGCAATCGCGCGGCGGCGGGTTGAGCGTAGCGGGCGGCTGCGGCTTTGTGCTCCTTGATGGCGTTGGCTTCGCGTAGCTTTATGCGCTCCACGGTAACCTGTTGTTCTTCGGCATGCCGCTGTCCGTTAAATGCGCCCCATAACATGGCCGCGAACAACAGGGCGAACACGATCCATGTGTGGCGGCGTCTTACGAATAGTTTGAGTTCGTATCGAAACAATGCAGAAGATATGTCCGTCATGGCTGCACCCTTTGTGCTGCTCGATAAGCGGCCAGACCGGCAACGCCGCACCAGGCGCATAACAACAGCAGGGGAATAGTCACGTTCTTGACCACGGCCTTGAGCGCCGGCGGTTGGTAAACGAAGGCCGGCGTGTCTTCCCAGAGAGAGGGGCTAGTCGCGATGTTCGCGTTGTGCATACGATGCCGGCGCATCACCTCGCCATTCATGCGGTTAACGAGATCGCGCCGATAGGATTCGGCCGCATCAATAAAATGCCGGTGTTGACGGAAGTTGGCGCCGACTATGGCCGATGCGGATGATTGTAGCGCCACGGTGGGCGTCAACATGCTGAGCCAACCGAATGTCCGGTCTTGCGCTTCCACCTCGTCATGGAAGCCGCCCAGTAGTCGATCGAAAACGACATATCCATCACGCTCTGATTGATCGAGCTGCGCGCCGCGAATGTTGATTGGCGCATCCTGTTCATTTGTGACGCCAAAGGCGGAGAGGATGGATTGACGCCGCGCTTCCCATTGTTCCGCGGTCTCGTACGCTGGCGCCTCCGTTTCCGCGTGCGCTCTCACAGCCTGATACGAAGGAATGGGCGACAATTTCTGCGCGGCGCTGCTGGCCGCGCGCGGCAGCACGATGCAGAGAATGGCCCACAGCGCCAGCAGGATGGTTAGCGCTGCGCGAGCGCTACGAGCCCTAAGGGATACGGCCAACGTTATCAGGAGAAACGTCAGGACATAGATAAGTTGGACGCCGCTCCATAGCAGGAGCCTGAGCCAGCCATTCCAACCCGAATCGGGTAGGGTGTGGATTGCGAACACGCCCAGTAGAAAAGCCGGCGCAATGACCATGGCGAAGAGCGCCGTGAGCATGACCAGAAAGCGCGTCGCCAACAGCTTGGCGGGCAGGGCGCCATTACCCAAAGCCATCCGTAGCGTGCCTCTTTCGCGGTCTTCGGCAAAGCCGGCGAAACCCAGCAGGATCGCCATGATCGGTCCCAGCAATTCAATCAACTGTCCCACGGAAGTGGCGCTTCGCATCAACGGATCGGCATCCTGCCGGGGACGAAAGATCATTTCGTTGCGTTTGTGCGCTTCAAGCCAGACGGAAAGCCCAACGAACGGTTCAACGCCAGGATCCAGCACCGTCAGCGGCGACGAGGGTTTGACAACCCAGGCGCCGAAGTGCGCGGCGCTATGCGGGTCCTTGTCGCCCTGCTCAATCCATCGAGCGCGCTCCGACTCGGTAAGTAGAGCGCGGTCGGATGTAATGCGCGATGCGCTTATCCACGCAGAAAAGAATGCGGCGGCGAATAGCCCCATGAATACGATATACATCCAGCGCAGCCTTGGTCCGCGCCACAACTTTGACCATTCGGCGCAATATAAAGCGAGATTCATTGCACAAACTGTTTTACGTAAAACTGCTCCAGCGCTACGTGATCCATAAAGCGCGGATCGACTTCGCCTGTGATGCTTCCGGCGTTCAGCACGCCCACCCGGTCCGCCACCTCCTTGATGCGATATAGATCGTGGGTAGTCATTAGTACGGCGACGCCTTGATTGGCCGCCGCGCGGATAGCGTTGGACAACTCGGCAGCCGCTGACGGATCAAGCCCGGAAGTGGGCTCGTCCATCAAAAGAAGCCGCGCACGGCGAGCCATCGCGATGGCGAGACCAACTTTCTGACGCATGCCTTTGGAGTAAGTGCGCGCAAGGCGGTCATGAGCTTCATCGGCCAGTCCCGCATTTTTTAGCAACGGTCGGAGATCAGCCTCATGAAGATCGAGGGAAGCCAGCAATGTGAAGTAGCGCAAGTTTTCAACCCCGCTGAGTTCAGGATAGATCGCGACTTGTTCTGGCAGGTAAGCGATGTTTCGTCGCGACTTGGCTGGATCGGCGGATACATCTTCGCCGCAGACATGAATCTTTCCGGCGTCTGCGATCATGAACCCGAGGATGAGATTAAGGGCGGTCGTCTTCCCAGCGCCATTTGGCCCGAGTAACGCGAACACCTCGCCCGAACGAAGTGATAAGGAAAGACCGTTTAATGCCGGCCGGCCGTTAAATTGTCGCTTTACTGAATCTAGTACGAGAACGTGGTCCATGAATATTGCAAAGAATGTATTGCCTATATGATAATGATAATCCGTTATCAATACAAAGAAATCTATTGTCATGAAGTTAAAAAAGTTTCACCACGCGTTGCTCTGGGCATTGCCCTGCATAACGGCGTCTTCAGCCATTGCTCAGCAAACACTCGAGACGGTCGTCGTGACCGCACGTTCTCAGAACCAGACGCCGGCGCTTAACGAGACTGAGGGGACCGCCAGCCGGTTGGGGCTGACAGTGAAGGAGACGCCAGCATCCATAGAGGTGATCACCCAGGAGGTGATCGAACGGCGAGGCGCGCGTACTTTTGAGGAGGCGTTGCGCGGAGCAGTTGGCGTGACGACGGGCGGCAACCCGACTTCGCCCTCGATCTCGTCCACGCGCGGCTTCAGCAGCGGCTTTGTGACTTATCTTTATGACGGCAGCCGCATTTCCGTGCCGACGATGAGCAGCCGGACGCAAGACACATGGAATTACGAACGTATCGAAATTCTTAAAGGGCCTGCTTCCGTTATTTATGGCGAGGGCGCGATTGGAGGCGCAATCAATTTCGTCACCAAACGTCCGAATCGAGATGACCCAGGCGTTGAGGGCATGGTGTCCTATGGCGGCTTCAACACTTGGCGCGCGGCGGTAGGGGCGGGCGTTCCGGTGGGTGAATCCAGCGCATTGCGTCTGGATTACAGCCATCACGAGACCGATGGTTACGCGGAACGAAACAAGCAAAAGTATGATGGTCTGACCATGGCGTTCTCCAGCGCCTTGTCGCGCGATGTAATGCTGGATCTGAGTCTGGATTATTTGAAAGACGACATCCAGTCGTATCAGGGAACGCCCCTCGTACCGCGCAGTTTCGCCGCAGAGCCGACCGATGTCGTCACTGATTCCAGCGATCGTGTGGTTGATCGCAGTCTGACGTTTAAAAACTACAATGTGGACAACGCCGTCATGACAGCTGAAAGCGCATGGGCGCGCGCCAAGTTAAGCTGGCTGATTACGCCTGAATGGAGGCTGCGTAACGAGTTGTCTTACTACAACGCGGACCGAGTCTGGCGCAATTCGGAGAGCTACGCTTTCGTCGCCCCGGCGCAGTTGACGCGCGATCTGGTCGGCGTCACCCATGATCACGAGATCTGGGGCAATCGTCTGGATCTGTCCCATACCGGCAAACTCGCGGATATGCGCAATCGATTCCTGGTGGGACTCGAATACACGAAAACTGATTTTTCCACGGAACGCCGCTTTTCCAATGGATCGGCGGCGGCCAATGCGGCGCTGACCATCGACATCCTTAATCCGATTTATGGTGACTACGATATTTTAAGTAATAACGCGGCGCTTTATACAGGCGCCGGCAACCGTACTAATTTTCAGACCGAGATTCCGACAACAGCAGTGTTCGCGGAAGATGCGCTTTCATTGAGCGACAAATGGACCTTGGTCGCCGGATTCCGGCAAGACCAACTTAAAATAGACAGACATACTGTCGACTTGAACACCAATGCAACGTCGGCGTATTCCCAAAAATACCGTCCCCGGTCCGCGCGTCTGGGCGCGGTGTATGCGCCCAACAAGCAAACGTCTTTTTATAGTCAGTACACCAATGCGACCGCGCCCGTAGGTACGGCCAATCTGTTGCTATTGACTGCCGCCAACTCGGCGTTCGCCCTCTCCAAAGGCGAGCAACTGGAGGTTGGCGTAAAGCAATCGTTGCTCGACGGCCGATTCGATTACACGGTGGCGGCTTACAAAATCGAGTTGGACAACATTCTGTCCCGCGACTTTGCCGTTCCGACGCTTACCGTCAATAACGGCAAACAATCTTCTCGCGGTCTTGAGCTCGATGCGGCTTGGCGGGTAACACGTCAGCTCAGCATCAGCGGCAATCTGGCGCGGGTCGACGCGAAGTTTGACCAACTGATCGAAGCAGGCAATATCTCGCGGTCGGGCAACACGCCGCCTAATGTTCCGCGAACCGTGGCTAATTTATGGTTCGACTATAAGGTTGCAGACATGCCGCTGAAGTTTGGCGCCGGACTGAACCACACGGGCTATCGCTATGCCAACAATGCGAACTCGGTGAAACTCGATGGCTACACAACAGCGGATGCTTATGCGAGCTGGGACATCAAGTCAGGCGCTATTACTCTTCGGGTGCGCAACGTGACTGACGAGTTATACGCCAGTTGGAGCGGCGTGAACGCAAATAACCAGGTCATCATTGGCGCTCCGCGTAGCGTTGAAGTGGCTTACCGAGGCGCCTTCTGATAAGTCCATGAGAGAAAGGATGTAACGGATGATCTCGGCAGGCATGTAGAATTTGCGCCTTTTTGAGGCGACCCCAATCTTACAGGCCAGCCCGCAGATACAGAGCGGATTTTACATGCCATTCTTGTGCTTCGCCGTCAATCGTAGGCCTCCACAACAGAGGCTTGCCCAAAGCAGACATGCAGGATGCTTGTGGATTAAAGAAGCTGTCTGATAATGTAAGGGTCTTCGAATCTCTCCCGGACATCCTCCTCGTGTACAACGCTAACTCATCCGCCGATCCGAACGATCTGAAACAAATCGCACTTGACGTTCTCAAGCACGCCCAGAGTCTCGGGGCGACTCATGCCGAAGCGGATGTTTCCGCTGGCGTGGGACAAAACGTGACGGTGCGTAAGGGCGCCGTAGAGACGATAGAGTACAACCGCGACAAGGGCTTTTCAGTTACCGTGTATTTTGGCAAACAGCGCGGCCATGCATCGTCTTCCGATTTTTCCGCTCAGGCGATACGCGACACCGTCCAAGCGGCCGCCAGCATTGCCAAATATACGGCTGCCGATGAATTCGCCGGCCTTGCTGATGAGGCCTTGTTGGCGAAAGGGGAGATTCCCGATCTCGATCTGCATCATCCGTGGGACCTGTCCGTCGAGTCAGCGATAGAACTGGCGGCTCGAGCCGAGGCGACCGCATTTGCAGTCGATCCTCGAATCACCAATTCCGAAGGCGCCTCCGTAAGCACGAACGAAGGTAATTTCATTTATGCAAATAGCCTGGGTTTTTGTAGCGGCTTCGCCACGTCGCGGCACAGTGTTTCGTGCACGACGATCGCCGGCGCAAGCGACAGCATGCAGCGGGATTACTGGTATACGACGGCTCGCGATGTTTCCCAGTTGGACACGCCGGAGAAAGTAGGACAACTGGCGGGCGAGCGGACGGTTGCTCGTCTAGACGCCAGGAAGCTGACCACGCGGGAAACGCCAGTGCTGTTCGATCCATCGCTTGCCGCTGGTCTTATTGGTCATTTCGTGGGGGCGGTGAGCGGGGGGAGTTTGTACCGGAAATCGTCGTTTTTGCTGGATAGTCTGGGAAAACAAATCTTTTCACCCTTAGTTCAGATTCACGAAGCGCCGCATCTAAAGCGCGGATTGTCGAGTACCGCTTTTGACGACGAGGGCGTGGCGACACAGCCGCGGGATGTCGTAAAAGATGGCGTATTGCAGGGCTATTTTCTCGGCAGCTACTCAGCGCGCAAATTAGGTATGCAAAGCACCGGCAACGCCGGCGGAAACCACAATCTTATTTTGCAGAAAGGCGATCTGGATTTTGCAGGGTTGCTGCAAAAGATGGGCACGGGCTTCGTCGTGACCGAATTGCTTGGACAGGGCGTCAATCCGGTGACCGGCGATTATTCACGTGGGGCCGCCGGATTCTGGGTGGAGGGCGGGGAAATTCAATATGCCGTGCATGAGGTAACGATTGCCGGCAACTTGCTCGAAATGTTCCGTAACATCATCGCCGTGGGTAACGACGTGTTGGTGCGAGGCGCAAAGCAATGTGGGTCGATTTTGATCGAGCGGATGACGATTGCGGGGGATTGATACCCCCCCTCATACAGTTGCAAACGGATAAACACGGATTGGGTGCCCCGTCCCAAATGAAATGCAACACAGGGTACAAACCCAATGCTGGCATGGAGGAGTTTAAAATTCCGTGCGAGCAAAAAAGTAGAAGCATTTAAGTGGGCGGGAAACATCTGACAAAGGAAGACAGGTTTTACATTGAGAAACGATTGGCAGCAGAGATTTCACCTTCCCAAATTGCCAGAGAATTTAGGGTGCATCGAAGCACAATAGTGAGGGAAATCAAACGAAACACAGCACCGGATTTTAGTGGTTTATATTGTTATACGGTGGCACAAAAGGCGGCTGATATCAGACGTCCCACGGCCTCTGTAGATAAAAAGTTTGTTCAGCTTACCGACGAGGTGACCGGTTATATCCATGAGCGTCTTCAAGTACACACGTCATCGGATGTCATCGCTGGGGAGATGCGCCTTAAATTGGGCATCAAGGTAAGCAAGAACACGATCTATCGGTATCTTGAACGGGATAAAGAAAAAGGCGGAACCCTCTATCGGTTGTTGCCACATCGTGGGAAACCTTATAAGCGGCATAAAAACGAGGATGTTAAGGTCAACATCCTGGGACGTATTGGTATAGAGAACCGCCCGGAAATCGCTGATCGGAAACAGGAGCCAGGCCATTTTGAAGCGGACACGATTTTTGGCCTGCAGCAGAAATCCTTTCTGCTGACACTGGTTGATAAAGCTACTAAATCCACGATCATTAGAAAGCTGCCTGACAAACGGGCGGAAACGGTTGCGGCGGCCTTTCAAGATATCCTGAACAACACCCTCTACGAATTCAAAACGATTACGTCGGACAACGGTACCGAATTCGCTTTACATGATGAAATTGCAAAAGTGACAAGCGCGGATTTTTACTTCGCCCGTCCTTATCATTCCTGGGAACGAGGACTCAATGAACACACCAATGGCTTAATCAGGCGCTTTTATCCAAAGGGTACGGATTTTAACCAGGTCAACGATGATGATATTGCTCAACTCGAACACATTCTCAACACAAGAGGCCGCGCATCTCTCGGTTATAAATCACCTAATGATGTATTCCTTGAGCATCTCTTAGCGGTTTAGAATGAAAACGGATCTGCGTTGCATTTAGTTTGATGGGAGAAGACATGAGTTCAAAAAACAGAAGTGTCCAAAGCATAGCGGAAACCTCGATTGCCGCAACGGGGATGGCAATTGGAGTAGTCGCTGAGGAATTTCCATTAGAAGGCGTTATAAACGGCGCGCCCACACCAACGCGATCCGAGTGTCAGGCATTAGACAATGGCATTTGGGTGGAGGTGGATGGAAAGGGCGATTGCCTGCGTTACTGGTCTGCCGGGCTGACTAACGACACGCCGTCTGCTGTATTTTACATACACGGAGACCGCATATGGGCGGGGAAAACTTGTTCGTATAGTGACAACAATCGCACCGCGCAAAAAGAGAATGCTATTAGCACCGCGGAGTCGATTGGAATGGCTTACGTAAAAATAGGTCGTCCAGGCTTGTACGGTTCCTCAGGAGCACATTCTGAGCGTAGGCAAATGCGGGAAATGAGGCTAATCGAAGGAGCTGTCCGTGAGATTATCAAACGCTTTGGCATCAAGCATTACGGTTTCACAGGACAATCTGGCGGCGGTAGCGTAGTAGCCTACCTCTTTACG
This sequence comes from Burkholderiales bacterium, assembly GCA_035539675.1. Taxonomy (GTDB): domain Bacteria; phylum Pseudomonadota; class Gammaproteobacteria; order Burkholderiales; family DATLHW01; genus DATLHW01. The sequence goes on from DATLHW010000199.1 coordinate 9,883, forward strand.
CAATTCCCCGATGCAAAATGCGTTACTTTTACATCATCGGCCCTTTCTCTGGAGGGACTGAAAAAAGCCGGCCAAACAAATGGCTATGATTACGGCGCATTGGGCATCTATGATCCGATCAAGCATCTGCCAGAGATATCTCCTGTCCCGGATCGCCGCATATTTGTGATTGGTGATGAGCAGGATGAATACGCGCTTTTTTCTAACCAAATTGAATACTATGAGGCTGCCAAGGCGGCAGGACATGATGTGATTCTTATCCCAGCGGAAGGCGACGGACATCACAAACTAGACGCCACCGGTCAACATGTAACTGCCTGGTGTTTGAAAGACTTGTCGACCGAACAGATTAAGAAAAAAATCGCGGACAAGGAAGTCAAATACTGAAATACTAACTGATCTTACGCAGCCGGGCGTCTGCTAGGCTAAGGAGATGAAAAAAGCAGACATGGAATTGTACACGGACTATTTGTTGAGCACGTTTGGCGCGACGACGGCGACGGGGCTCTCGGCGATGGTTGAAGGCGAGGTCAGCCATGACCGGATCACACGGCTGTTATCGCAGGAAGAGTACACATCGAAGGACTTATGGCGGCAGGT
>DATLHW010000200.1:0-2348 GCA_035539675.1 Burkholderiales bacterium
CGTGGGAACATTACGACTGCCGCCACATTCCTGGAGAACGCGCTCGGAAACTCGTTGCCAATCGCAATCGGCTTTCTCGCGAATCAGATTGGCCTGGGTCGCATCTCCGAACGCATTCGCGAAATCCTTGGCGGTTTGCAGGAGCGCGTCAACGGCGCGATCGATTGGCTGATCGACCGCGCCATTCGTCTGGGGCAAGCGGTCCTCGATCTTGCGCGGCGTGGCGTATCGGCGGCGCGAACCGCGGTAAGCCGACTAGGCGCCTGGGCCATGCAAGTCCTCGGTTTGAGCAAACGCTTCACCACGAGCAACGGCGAAGAGCATCGGCTGTTCTTTGAGGAGCAAGGCGAGAACGTCGTGCTGATGGTGGCAAGCGATGAAAAAACCTATGAAGATTTTCTTATTCACATCACGGTTCCCGCGAATACGCCGATGGCGACGCGCAAAGCCGAAGGCATCGCCAAGGCTCGTGAAATTGATGCGCTGATTGCAAGCCGTCGCCGAACCTCCACTGACGCGGCGACCGGCGTGCGCGATCAAACGCCTGAGTTCACGACGAAGCTCAATGAGCTATCCCTGATCACTCGTGACTTGATGAGCGACAGCACTGCGGGCCCACTGCCGGTTACGCCGGTTCCCACCTATGGCGGACAACAAGATGGATTCGGAAAGCGAATGTCGGTCACGCCATTGACAACGCATGGCGCTCCGGGAACGCCGGTGCAAGTGGATAATCCAACGTATCGTTCACTCTTGAAGCGCAAGGAAAACCCAGGCGGCCGCAGCTATTACATCGCCGGACATTTGCTGAACAACAACGTTCACGGTTCCGGCACGACGTGGGACAACCTGACGCCAATCAGCCAACGCACCAATCAACAACACGAACGCGACGTCGAATCGAAGGTCAAGGACGCCGTCGATGACAACGCCATTCTCGAATACACCGTTGACGTGGATTACACCCGCAACCTCGCGCGCAATAACGCGCTGATCGCGGAGATTCTGCGTAGCGCGTCGCCGTCTGGCGCATTGCCGCCAGACCTCACGATCAAGAAGGAGGTGATCGAGGCGGAGCAGAAGCTGCCTAAACAACTCGTCTGCACCGTACGAAAAATCGACGCAGCGGGCGTCGAAGATGCAAGCTTCGCCGATCGCAGGACGCAGTACCCGATAACCAATGTCGTGCAGGAAGATACCCTCGATCAATACTATATCGATGGCGCGACTTTCGATCCGAATGCGGAGCTTGCCGCATTAACCACCGAAGCGCGCGCGGCGCTCTCGGCGAATGCAACGCTGTTGTGGAGCGCATTCCGCACCTCCAACGGCGGACGCATCGATCGCTTGCAAGAGGCGAATGCCGCTCTCGTCGATCAGCTCCGCTTGGTGTTCCGCGAACATCATCGAGACCGCGCCTATGCGGCGGAAGCGGCCGCGATCCCCGGACTCTCCGAGTTACAAACATGGACCGCCTACAAAGGCGGCCGCGCAATCTATGATCCATCGAGCGATTCAGCGATGACAGTCACTCAGATTAGCCAACTGGAGCAGGCGTTCAACACGCGTCGCGACAATCTGCGTACACAGGCGACATCCGAAAAAATAGTTGCGGCGGGCGGTTTATCGACAGAGGAAAACTGGGGAAGCTTCCGGCAGCGATTGAGCGTTTATGCGAGCGACGGCGCACTAACCGAAGACCAAGTAACCCAAGTGCGTACGGCCTTCGATGCTCGAATGGCGGCTTTGCGTAACGCTACGACTACAAATCCATGAAAGAGTGTGGCGACAGAGCGTTTCGGGTCCACACTTATTCAACGGCCGGCTTTCATTTGGCCGAAGTAAATCCCAACTCGTTGAAACAATGCTCTGTGCTGAAATGCTTTTTTTAGCGGTACGCGCATTGGTTTTCGCCGTTTCACTTTCGAGAACCGAAATGTGAATCGAACGCCGCAGGCTCAGCATGAAATCAACACGGCCCGCTACTCTTTTGCGATACTCTCTATAATCGATTTTTCCTACCGCAGGCCATGGCGCATATAGGCATGAAGACCTTTTTATCGCCAACTTCTCGACGCATTGCTCGCGACGCATCTTCTCTGTAGATGCTTGCTTCCGCCCGTTGCGTAAGCAAACGACGCGTTAAACAAATTTCGTCGAAGTAATTGGTGAAAGGAGTAGCCATGAACTCGAACGATCAAAACAACCCCCCTCCAACAGAAGGAGGCGACGCCAGTCTCCCTGCCCAAGGATCCATTCCAGTCATTCTCGTTTCCGGCGCGCCGGTCGTCACAATCCAAAGTTTCCGCGAGCGACAAACCAAATTGGACGGCTTTTGGAAAGAGCAT
>DATLHW010000201.1:0-11693 GCA_035539675.1 Burkholderiales bacterium
CAGGCGCCAGTTGAGGAATATGGGAGACCGCGACGGTATGGTACTCACGGGCGATTTCAAGGTAGTCCAACTGGGAGCGCGGTCCACCGCAAATATCCTTGAACTCAAACCAAATGGCGCCGGTGGCGAGCTTCTTCACCGAGATTAGCCGGTCATTGATTTTGATCGTGGGGACCTGCTCCACCTTGCCGCAGATCATGGCGAAGGCGTCGTTGAGTTTCGTTTCAGCTTCTTGAGAAATTGGCGTGTGGTAGACGGAGAATTTCTCAAATGCTTGCAAGCGATAATCCGTCTGCCCATCGACGTCGACGATGGCGAGATTGCTTTTGATGAGCGCTATCGCGGGTAGGAAACGCTCGCGTTGAAGCCCATTTTTAAACAACTCGTCGGGCGGATAATTCGAGGTCATCACGAAGACGACGCCATGTTTGAAGAGCTCCTCCAGCAGGCGGCCGAGGATCATGGCGTCGGCGATGTCGTTTACATGAAACTCATCGAAGCAAAGGAGTCGAGTCTTCTTGGCGATGCCGGCGGCGAGCTTCACCAGCGGGTCTTCCTCGTCCTTCAGCTCCGCAAGCTCCAAATGAACTTCGTGCATGAAATGGTGGAAATGCACGCGGCGCTTCCGACGGTAGGGAATGTTGGCGAAGAAACCATCCATCAGTAGGCTCTTTCCCCTGCCAACGCCGCCATGTAAATAGAGTCCTTTTGGCGGCAGACGCCACCCAAAGGTCTTCATGAAGGGTATTTGGCGATACGCCTTAAAATCGAGCAACTCAAGATAGAGCCACTCGAGTTTCTGTACGGCCTCAAGCTGCGCGGGGTCGGAGACGAAGTCCGATTTCTCGGTCAGCCGCTTGTACCAAACCAGGGGCGAGACGCCGCGCATATCATCCGCATCGATTTCGAAGTGCACGCTAAACGACTTTAATTACATCATGGGCCGCACAAGGCGGCGGACTTGCTTGTCACCCCTTCATGATAGAAATTGGAAGCGCGAAAGACTTGCTTGGCGTAAATCACCAACCAGCCATGCCCGCTCCGACCTCTCTCTCACGAAAGTGAAGCTACCGTTTTTAGAGCCTGTCCGAGATCTTACTGCGCGGGCCGAGTTTGAGGCTCCGAGGTGATATGCATACCACTTGTACGCATCCACTCATCCCGTCAAACTCGGCCAACGCGCTACATTTTTCGTTTTAGAAATTAAGCGATCGCTTATCAACCGCCAGCGCCGCTTCCTTCACAGACTCGGACAACGACGGATGTGCATGGCAAATGCGAGCGATATCTTCGCTTGACGCGCCAAACTCCATTGCGACAACGCCTTCGGCGATCAATTCAGAAGCCATCGGTCCAACGACGTGAACGCCAAGAATACGATCGGTCTTGGCATCGGCCAAAAACTTGACCATCCCCGTCGTATCGCCCAAGGCGCGCGCGCGGCCATTGGCCATGAACGGGAACGTACCGGCGCGATAGGCAACGCCTTCCGCTTTCAATTGCTGCTCGGTCTTGCCCACCCAGGCAATCTCAGGGGAAGTATAGATAACCCAAGGAATGGTATTGAAGTCCACATGACCATGTTGCCCGGCGATGCGTTCGGCGACAGCGACGCCTTCTTCCTCGGCTTTATGAGCCAGCATCGGTCCGCGCACGACATCGCCAACGGCCCAAACATTGGGAAGACTGGTGCGGCACTCGTCATCAACAGCGACGAAACCGCGTTCGTCGAGCTTCAGGCCAACCGCTTCGGGATTCAGACCATTGGTGTTGGGAACGCGACCGATTGAGACGATCAATTTGTCGAACGTGGCCGTTTGCGCTTTTCCGTCGGCGTCGGCATATTCAACCGTCACGTCCTTCTTGCCAGCGGTGATCTTGCCGATCTTCACGCCCATCTTAATTGCGAGCCCCTGCTTGGTGAAAGCCTTCGAGGCTTCCTTGGCGATCTGCTCATCGACCGCGCCGAGGAACGTCGGCAATGCTTCCAGAATGGTGACCTCGGAACCCAGACGCCGCCATACGCTGCCCATTTCCAGGCCGATTACGCCAGCGCCGATAACGCCCAGTTTTTTCGGAACGTCGGGAATCGCCAGCGCGCCGGTGTTGCTGAGAATAAGTTTTTCATCGAACGGGGCGCCCGGCAATGGGCGTGGGTTGGAGCCGGTGGCGATGATCACTTGTTTGGCGACCAGCGTTTCTTCCGCCGCGCCGGAAACCTTGATCTCCCAACCGTTAGCGTCTCCTTTCACAAAGCTGCCCTTGCCGTGGAAAAAGGCGACCTTGTTTTTCTTGAACAGGTAAACAATGCCGTCATTGTTCTGCAGCACAACTTTATCCTTACGACCGATCATCTTGGCGAGGTCAAAGGACAAACCTTTCACTTGAATGCCGTGATCAGCGAAAGAATGGGCCGCATGGTCGTAGTTTTCCGACGATTGCAGCAACGCCTTCGAGGGAATGCAACCGACGTTGGTGCAAGTGCCGCCAAGCGCGGGCTTGCCATCAGCGCGACTCCAATCGTCGATACAGGCTGTGTTGAAGCCCAGTTGCGCTGCACGAATTGCCGCGACATACCCGCCTGGGCCGCCGCCGATGACTACGACATCAAAATTTTTGGACATTGTTGGTTCTCTAGAACAAATTAGGGTTTGATTCCCGCTTGCAGAGCGGTGTCGCAAAAGGTACTGCGCAACCCGCTATCGAGCCTGCGATGCTCAACGTACTACTCGTACGCCTGCGCTTCTCGGCTTGATCTGGGACCGTTCGCTACGGTTTCAAAAGAAGTCTATTCAGGGAATCCGTAATTTTCAGTAAGACAAATATCATGAGCACGCTCCGTCGAATATTGATCATAGGTTTAGTGCTTGCCAGCTTTACCGGCATAGCGGCGATGGTCGTGCTCAAGAAAGAGTCTGCTAACAATGTAATTGCAACTCTGCCCGATGTGGCGATTGAATTCGCGCCGAGCGATCTTGCCGAGGTGCAAGTCCAAGATCTATCTCGCACCTTGCCGATTACCGGTACATTCAGCGCGGTGAACTGGGCGTATGTGAAATCCAGGGTCGCCGGGGATATGCGCGAGGTGCTTGTGCGCGAAGGCGAATCCGTCAAGAAAGGGCAGGTTATCGCCCGAATCGACGTTACCGAACTGCAAGCGCGGTTGCAGGAGCGCACAGGCAATTTGGAGTCCAGCCGGGCGCAGTTTGAGCTTGCGGAAAAGGTGCGCGCCAATAATCAACAGTTGTTGGACCAAGGGTTCATTTCGCGCAACGCCTTTGATAACTCCCAGAGCAGTTATCAGCAAGCGAAAGGCGCGGTGAAAGCCAACGAGGCGCAACTTGCGCTGGCGAAGAAGTCGTTGGAAGACAGCATTATTCGCGCTCCTATCGATGGGATCGTGGCCGAGCGTTTGGTGCAGGCCGGGGAAAAAGTCGCAGTGGATTCGAAGCTCTTCACGGTGATGGATTTGTCGCGCATGGAGTTGGCGGCGTCCATTCCCAATAGCGATATCGGCAATGTGCAACTCGGACAGCCGGTCGCCTTCAAGGTCGAGGGGTTCGGCGATCGCGAATTTACGGGTCAGATCGACCGTATCAACCCTGCAACCCAAAATGGTTCGCGGTCGATTCTGGTTTATGCGGTGATCGATAACGCCAGCTTGTTATTGAAGGGCGGCATGTTCGCCCAGGGAACAATCCTGGTCGAAAAGCTCACCGTCACGACAGCGGCGCCGATGACCGCTGTTCGCGAAGAGGGTGGCCTGTTTGTGGTCTATGTGATCGAGAATGGGGTTCTGAAAAGGCAGGTCGTCACGCTGGGTAAGAAGAGCGAAGAAGCTGGCTTGGTGGAGATTGCAGGGGGGCTTGAGCCGGGCGCTAGGGTGATCAACGGGGCTTTTACAAATCTGCGTGTGGGGTCGAAGGTGCGAGTTAGTCAGGTTGAGACGCCGGCTAAGAGCGCTGTTGTTTCGAAGGAGCATTGAATATGGAAAGGGCGACTGTTTCTCTCTTCTGCGCATTGATATCTAACCCAAGGCCCCGCCTACACGCTCCTCTCCCGCAAGTCACAACTTGAGTTATCTGGACACACGAATACTCCCTCTCCCTCTCCCTTGAGGGGAGAGGGGCTTAAAGCTGAACGCTCGCGACGTCGCCCAAGGGGTAAAAAAACATGTGGTTCACCAGAGTCAGCATTAAAAACCCCGTTTTCGCCACGATGATGATGGCCGCGCTTCTCGTGCTTGGCCTCTTCTCCTACCAGCGTCTTTCCATCGATCAGTTTCCCGACGTAAATTTCCCGGTTGTCGTTGTGACAACCCAATATCCCGGCGCCTCGCCAGAGACCGTTGAAACCGACGTCACTCGCCCCGTCGAGGAGGCAGTCAACACCATCAGCGGATTGAAGACTATTTCGTCGCGCTCGTACGAGGGCGTATCGGTGGCTATCGCCGAATTCGATCTGGTGACTGATCCCGCCATCGCCGCCCAGGACGTGCGTGAGAAGGTCGCCGCGATTCGTCCGAACTTCCGCAAAGAGGTGAAGGAGCCAAAGATCACCCGGTTCAACCCGGACGATTTACCCATTATCTCCATCGCAGTTACTTCGCCAACGCGAGACCTTCGAGAGCTCACCACATTAGCCGATCAGGTGATCAAAAAGCGCATCGAGAACGCTCGCGGCGTTGGGCAGACGACGATCGTCGGCGGCGTAAAGCGGGAAGTGCAAGTCTTCCTGAAGCCGACTGATATGGAAGCATTGCAGATAGGCATCGATCAGGTCATCAACGCCATTCGCGCGGAGAACCAGGAACTGCCGGCTGGTGCGGTCACTACCAAGGAAACCGAGCAGATGGTGCAAGTGCAGGGCCGGATCGAGAAGCCCGAGCAATTCAATCGCATCATCGTCGCGCGTCGCGGCGGCCAGCCTGTTTATCTCTCCCAGGTTGCTACCGTGGTGGATGGACGGGCCGAAGCGGAATCGAGCGCGCTGATTAATGGCCAGCGTGGCGTTAGCCTGGATGTGGTGAAGGCGCAGGGCGCCAACACTATTGAAGTGGTGGAGCGCGTGAACGAGGCGATCGCCGACCTTCGCGCGCGCTTACCGGATGATGTGAAGCTGGAGGTTGTACGCGATACGGCTTATGGCATTCGCATGTCCGTAAAGAATGTTCAGCACACGCTCGTCGAGGGCGCATTGCTGACGATTTTGATTGTGTTCCTCTTCCTGAATTCCTGGCGCAGCACCGTCATCACAGGGCTGACGCTGCCGATCTCGCTGATCGGCACTTTTCTCGTGATGTACGCATTCGGCTTCACATTGAACGTCCTCACGCTGATGGCGCTATCGCTTTGCGTGGGCCTGTTGATCGATGACGCCATCGTCGTTCGCGAAAACATTGTTCGTCACGTTGCGATGGGAAAGGATCACCGCACGGCTTCGCTCGTGGGCACGGAAGAGATCGGGCTCGCCGTCCTTGCGACGACCTTATCGATTGTCGCCGTGTTTCTGCCGGTGGGCTTTATGGGCGGAATCATTGGCCGCTTTTTCCACCAGTTCGGGGTAACCGTGGCGGCGGCGGTGCTGATCTCCATGTTTGTCAGTTTCACGCTGGACCCCATGCTTTCCTCCATCTGGCATGACCCTGAAGCGGAGGGTAAACACAGCAAGACCTGGTTCGCGAGATTGATGGCTTATCCAGAACGCCTGACCGAGAAATTAGGCGAGATTTATGAGCGCGTGTTGGCGTGGAGTTTGCGGAAGCGCAAGACGACGCTTGCTATCGCTGTCGTCAGTTTCTTCGGTAGCTTCGCAATCATTCCATTAGTAGGCACGGAGTTTGTCCCCCAGGCGGATTTCGGCGAGGCGATGGTTCAGATCTCGACGCCGGTTGGGTCTTCGCTGGAGTTCACCGAAAGTAAGGTCAAGCAAGCGGATGCGGCGCTACGGGAGTTCCCGGAGGTCGCCTATACCTACGCCACCATCAATACCGGCACGGCGCTGGGCAAGAACTACGCGACGATTTTCGCCAAATTGAAAGATCGAAAGGAAAGGGCGCGCGATCTCAATCAGCTCACCCAGCCTTTCCGCGAGCGGTTGGGGAAGATCGCGGGCGTTGAGGTCACCAATGTCGGAATTTATTCCGCCGTGGGTAGCGGCAAGCCGATACAAATCAGTATTCAAGGACCGGACGTGAAGGAGCTCGAAAGGTTGTCGCAGGCGCTCATCGTGAAGATGCGTGAATTGCCCGGCGTGGTGGATATTGATAGCTCCTTGAAGCCTGGAAAGCCGACGCTGGCTGTCAAGGTGAACCGGGAAATAGCCAGCGACTTGGGGCTGGGCGTGGGGCAGATCGGCGGCGCCATTCGGCCCCTGTTGGCGGGCGAAGCCGTCAGTAGCTGGCGCGCGCCGGATAACGAGAACTATGACGTTAATGTTCGACTGCCGATCGCCGAACGTAACCGCGCTGCCGATCTTGATCGCGTCTATATCGCCAGCAATCAGCAGAATAGCGACGGCAGCCCGAAAATGGTGGCGCTGCGTCAAGTTGCGCAAATCACGCCCACGACCGGCGCCTCCCAAATCAATCGGAAGGATTTAAGCCGCGAGGTGCTGGTGACGGCCAATGCGTTTGGTGTGCCAGCCGGCGATTTGGGTCGGAAAATCCAGGCCGTCGCCACGGAGATCGAGCTAAAGCCCGGCTACCGCTTTTCGACTGGCGGCGCCACCAAGGATATGGCGGAAAGCTTCGGCTACGCCGTGTCCGCGCTGGTGCTGGCCATTGTTTTCATCTATTTGATTCTCGCGTCGCAGTTCGCAAGCTTCCTCCGGCCGGTGGCGATCATGGCTTCCCTCCCGTTGTCACTGATCGGCGTCTTGCTGGCGCTTATCGTGTTTAGATCGACGCTAAACATCTTTTCCATCATCGGCTTCATCATGCTGATGGGGCTGGTGACCAAGAACGCTATTCTATTGGTGGACTTCATCAATCAAGCCTTGGAGCAGGGCAAGGAACGCACGCAGGCTATTTTGGAGGCGGGCAGGGTGCGTTTGCGTCCCATCCTGATGACCACGTTGGCGATGATTTTCGGCATGCTGCCGCTTGCTCTCGGGTTGTCCGAGGGCGCGGAACAGCGCGCGCCCATGGGGCAGGCGGTGATCGGCGGGGTCATCACGTCCAGTTTATTGACGTTGATTGTTGTGCCGGTCATCTATACCTATTTGGATGATTTCGGCTCTTGGGTTAAGCGGCGTTGGACCCGGAAGAGGTCCGAGCCAGGGCAGTCGGCAGCGAGTTTGGCGACGCGGAAATAGCCGTTCCTCTTGTATACTCTCTAGAGCCTGTTATGAACTATATCGCGCTTGCGTTGAGGGTAAAAAAACGCGAGTGCTAGGCGTGAGGAGCGCGGTTTGGCTATTCCAAATGAGCGACGAACAACGACGCAATCGCGTTTTTTTACCCTCAACCCTTCGGGCAGCCCTGCCGAACGCCCGTCTGCCGCGTTGTGGCTCGCTTGTTTAGAATGACTAAACCGCGCTCCCCACGCCTCTTGTGCCCTTTGGGTATGCATACGAGCGCTCGGCAGGGCTGCGCAAGCGCGATATAGTTCATAACAGGCTCTAGCGACCCAATTAAATAAATTTACCAATATGGATGTGAAACAAATGAATCTCGATCAGGCGCGTTTCAACATGGTGGAGCAACAGATTCGCACCTGGGAAGTCCTGGACCAGCAGGTTCTGGATCTACTCTTCGAATTGCGGCGCGAGGAATTCGTTCCGTCGAACGCTCGGTCGCTTGCCTTTGTGGATATGGAAATCCCGCTTGGCCATGGCGAAGTCATGCTTTCTCCCAAACTCGAAGCCCGCATGTTGCAGGAACTCGGCGTTAAATCCACGGATAAAGCGCTGGAGATCGGCAGCGGCAGCGGCTACATGACGGCCCTGCTGGCGCGTCGGGCGGCTTTTGTCGATAGCGTGGAAATTATTCCGGAGCTTTCTGCTTTCGCCGCCAAAAATCTTGCCGCGCATGGCGTCGAAAACGTAAAGCTCCACGTAGGTGATGGCGCTCAGGGTTGGTCCGGTGGCCCCTACGACGTGATCGTTCTGACCGGCTCTACCCCTGTGCTTCCGCCCGCATTTTTGAAAATGCTCAAGCCAGGCGGCCGTTTATTGGCGGTGATTGGCGATGCGCCGGTAATGAAGGCGACGCTTTTCACTGCTGCGGAAAAAGGCGCAATCGGTAGCGTCGAGCTTTTTGAAACTTGTATTTCCCCACTTAGGAACGCACTCCAGCCAAAGCGGTTCGTCTTTTAAAAAGGAAGCCGATGAAGCCCATCTCCGTTCTGATTGTCGCCATGCTGTCTCAGCCGGTGTTTTCCGCCGATTCTTTGCAGATACCTCAGTTACGAACGGCGACCAAGTTGAACTTCAAACCGCGGCCGATGATGATGGCTGTGGCGGCGGAGGGAGAGATTCCGTCGGCCGAACGGGAAATCATGGGGGCGGCCCCCCGGGTTATTGTGCGGGCGCCGGCTCCTACGCCCGCCCCGGCGCCTGCTTCTCTTCCAGTGACCAATGCCCCGGCGTCGACGTTTTCTGCGGATCTGTTCCAGCTATATCAGGAGGCGAAAGTTCAGGACGCGACTTTCGCTTCCGCGCAGGCGGCGTATCAGGCCGGGGTGGAGCGCCTTCCGCAAGGTCGGGCTGGGTTACTGCCCACGCTCACCGCCTCCGCCAATGCCTCCCGCAACGAGAACGATCCGGAAGGCCTTTTGCCGACCACTACGTTCAACATGGTTGGATATACGCTCTCTCTGACGCAGCCGTTGTTCCGCATGCAGAACTGGGCGACTTACGATCAGGCGAAGCAGCAGGTATTGCAAGCCGAAGCGCAGTTTTCCAACGCGCAGCAGGAATTGATCCTGCGCGTGGCCCAGGCTTACTTCGATGTGCTGCTCGCGCAGGACAACGTGACCGTCTCGCTGGCGCAGAAATCAGCGATCAGCGAACAACTGGCACAAGCTAAACGCAACTTCGAGGTGGGTACGGCAACGATCACCGACACCAATGAAGCGCAGGCGCGCTATGACCAGGCAATCGCCAAGGAAATTGCCGATCAAAATGATTTGGAAATCCGGCGGCAAGCGTTACAACAACTGGTTTCGAGAATTCCCGAGCGGCTTTCACCTTTGAAGGATCAATTGGAATTGCCTCGCCCCTCGCCAGACAACATTGGCGAATGGGTGAATGCTTCCGAGAAGAATAATCAGACCCTCACCTTTCTCCGCGCCTCCGTGGAAATCGCCAAGTCCGAGGTGACGAAGCAACGAGCCGGGCATATGCCAACGTTGGATCTAGTGGCCAACTACAACGATACCCGCAACGGTATGGCGAATGCGTTTGGTGAGCGTATCGATATCAAGACCTCTCAGGTTGGCGTTCAACTCACCCTGCCGTTGTATGCGGGAGGCGCCACGCAATCCCGGGTGCGCGAGGCGCTCGCCAATCGGGATCGTTCAGGTTATGACCTTGAGGCAAACCGCCGGTCCGTCGCCCAAACCACGCGTACGGCCTATCTGGGCGTGACCAGCGGCGTCACGCAGGTTAAGGCGCTGGAACAAGCGCTCAAGTCGAGCCAGGTGTCATTGGATTCCACCAAGTTGGGCCGCGAAGTCGGTGTACGAACTAGCTTGGATGTCTTGAACGCCGAGCAACAGGTTTTCCAGGCGCGAAGGGATCTCTTGCAAGCCCGGTACAGTGTGATATTGAATCAGCTGAATCTTAAGGCTGCCGCCGGTCAGCTTATCGAGGGTGATCTGGCGGAGGTCAATAACCTGCTGGTCAAGTAACGGACTGTAGGAGCGAGCTTGCTCGCGATTGGTGGCGTGGCCCCGGACGCATTCGCGAGCAAGCTCGCTCCTACAGGAGGGCGCTATGGATCAGCGCGGCAAAGATCTTCGTAAGGGCCGTTACTCCGAAATTGGTCGGATTTATCTCCTCACCGCGGTAACCTACGAACGACAGCCAATATTTGCAGATTGGCGAATGGGGCGCTTGGTAGTTAACGAATTCGCTCTAACTCAAAAAGACAGTCTCGCCGAATCTCTCGCGTGGGGTGGTCATGCCAGACCATTTTCATTGGTTGGTTACGCTCCAGAGCGGCTCCCTCTCGACCCTTATGCAGGGTGTAAAAGGACGAAGCGCCATCGCAATTAACAAATGTCGGGGTGGTAGAGGGCAAGTGTGGCAAAAGGGATACCACGATCGCGCTATTCGGCAGGAGGAGGACTTGAGGGAAATTGCTCGCTATGTCGTGGCCAATCCGTTACGAGCAGGACTGGTGAAGCGTCTAGGCGATTACCCCTTATGGGACGCCATCTGGCTCTCGCAGGAGCGAGCTTGCTCGCGATTGGTGGCGTGGTCCCGGACGCAATCGCGAGCAAGCTCGCTCCTACAGGTTCCGTTCTTTTGTAACGATTTTAAGAATTCGTTCCACGGCGCCCCGATGCGCTTGTGAAAACGCTATTCCAGCAGCGCTCATCGCACGGCGCGCGTTTTCATCACGTAAGAGCATGGTCACTTCTTGAGCCAGCGCATCCGCGTTCGCCACCCGCCTTGCCGCCCCGCAGGCGACCGCTTGTTCCGACGCTTCCGCGAAGTTAAACGTATGCGGGCCAATCAATACCGCCTTACCAACCGCGCACGCCTCGATCAGGTTCTGCCCTCCCCAAGGCACTAAGCTGCCCCCAATGAAAGCGATATCGCAGGCGTTGTAGTAGGCGAACATTTCACCCATGGAATCGCCCAATACAACGTGCGTCGCTGCATCGATTGGCTCGTTGGCGCTACGTCGCTGAAGTTTCAAACCGCGCTTCTGAACGAGCGCGGCGACTTCGTCGAAGCGTTGCGGATGGCGCGGGACTAGGATCACGAGAAGTTTATCGATCGAAATCTTGCTCAAGGCGTCGAGCAACAACTCTTCTTCGCCTTCGCGAGTGCTCGCAATCAGAAGCGTCGGACGCGCCGCGCCGAAACGTTCGCGCAAGTCCGACCCCAGTTTAAGCATGCTATCCGGCGGTGTTACGTCAAACTTCACATTGCCGCATATCTCAATATGGGGCGCGCCGAGTTCTGTCAGGCGCTTTGCGTCGGACGTAGTCTGCGCGCAGATTCCGGCGAACTTCGCCAAACTTTCCGCCGTCAACTTCGCAAAACGCGCGTATTTATTCGCCGACTTTTGCGACATTCGCGCATTGACCAGCCAGAGCGGAATGGTTTTTTCATGGCAATGAGCGATGAGATTGGGCCAGATTTCGGTCTCCATGATAAGCCCCAGCTCCGGCTTGAAATGATCGAGAAATCGACGCACCAGAAAGGGGGCGTCGTAAGGAAGGAACGAACGTAGCACCCGGTCGCCAAACAATGATTCGCCGGTAGCGCGGCCGGTGGGCGTCATGTGGGTTACTAGCAACTGATGATTTGGATACTTGGTCTGCAAGGCCGTAATAAGCGGCGCGGCTGCGCGAGTTTCTCCGACGGAAACCGCATGCACCCAAATTACAGGGCGCGAGGCCTTGAAGCGGTAACGCCCGAAGCGTTCACCAATGTGTTGTGTGTAGCCGGGTTCCTTGCGGCCGCGCCATTGCAGGCGCAGCCACGCGAAGGGCAGCAATAGAAATATCAACAGACTG
>DATLHW010000202.1:0-2327 GCA_035539675.1 Burkholderiales bacterium
TCTATTACCTGTTAACGCCGCAATGGAAGAGAGATTGATGATACGTCCCCACCGCGTACCCATCATTGGCATCAGCAGCGGCTGGGTAACGTTGAAGAATCCATTTAGCGAGGTATCGATCACTCGGAACCACTGTTCGGCGTTCATGCCTGGCATGACGGCGTCGTCGTGAATGCCCGCATTGTTGACGACAATCTGAATGGGACCATCAGCAAGCATGCGCTGCAATGCGCTGGCGGTCTCCTCGGCTTGAGTAACGTCGAACGTTACCGCGACGGCCGAACCGCCGTCGGCAACGATCTCGCTCACCAAGCTCTCCGCTTGCCGAAGATTGCTGTTGGCATGCACATAGACGTGACAACCATCAGTAGCGAGACGACGGCATATCGCGGCTCCAATCGCTCCGCTGCCTCCTGTGACTAGTGCTCTCTTCATTCCGTCGCTCCCACGCCAACATCCAACACCACAGTCGCTCGGCCGCTCAACACTTCCACTTCGCCAACACTCACCGTGAACTGGTAAATAACCCGGGCCTCATCACCCATCAATTGCTCCGCATGCACAGTGAGGTCGCCGTCCAAATCATCCAGGCGGCGCCGCGAGCACGCCACATCACGCACGCTCGCCAAATAACCAGCGCGCGGCCGCCCCTCCACATTACCTGAAAGTCCACCATGCACAGCCATTGTCTGTGCTGCGAATTCGACGCCGCATAATGCCGGCAATTGGCCATTGATACGCATCGGGTTATCGATGTCGCGATGGGCGCCGCTGACGCAATGAATTTTCGTGGCGTCCCATTGGATTACCCCATCCAGCAAACACATCGCGCCAGCGTGCGGAATCAGCTTCGCGATGTCGGATTTACTCATCAACATGGCGTCACCGCCACTCGTAGGTGGTTTTCCGGGAGATATTCGATGATCAACTCTTCTGTCGCGCCACAGGCCAACACACGTAGCAAAGGCAGGCTTCGCGCTGCGGGGATAGTGGCTCTTACCGACTCCAAAGCGCTGTCCGCCATCAATGTGTGGTCCGCCTTTTCCGTGACAAACGTCACATCCAGCGCAGCGAACGTGCGATCAGAGACGTGAGGCGTCAACACGAGCGCGACCGCGAAATTCGCGCCGATCATCCGCGCCGCTCGCAATGGCTCGGGATAAGGCTGGTCGTAAGCAATTAGCGCGACAGGCTGGCCGTCCACCGCTATTTGCGTAGCGGCTTCGAGCAATCCGGCGGCGAAACTGGCGTCATGGCAACAAAGGCTAGTGGACGATTCGCGGGACTGCGCGGCGATGCTCCAGTAACCGGCTGCCGCGTTGTGGACCGAGTTATGAAAGCGCGTCGGCGAGACTTCTCGCTCGGGCGTCGCAAGCGTTTCGCAGATCTGATGAACGTTATCGCTATCGCCCCCGGAGGAAGTGAAAACGGTAGGGGTAGCGGAAGCGTCGCGCCCGGCATTAACGAAAGCCTCGCGCCCAACCGCCAACGCCAGCTTGACCGGAACGCCTGTGCGACGCCGCTCCGCGGGCGGCAACAGGTCGCTGGGTGTAATGATCGTGGGAGCATGGACATAAGGCGCCTCGCCCATCAGCACCGGGCGGCTCGCCAGCCAACCGTGCAGCCCCGGGCCCAGCAGCCCAACGCCTTCGACAAAAATACGCATCAGCCGTCCGCCCGTCCGATAATCAAACTACAGTTGCTACCGCCAAAGCCAAACGAATTGCTCAACACGCGATTCAAGCGCGCGGGACTATTTTCAAGCCGATAATCGATATCCAATTCGGAATCGAGATCTCTCGTATTCAAGCTCCCGGGAATGAAATCATGGTGAACTGCAAGAATGGAAATAATCGCCTCGGAAATTCCGGCTGCTCCGAGCAGATGACCGGTCCAGCCCTTGGTTGAGCTGCACGGCGTTTGAGCGCCGAACAAATCCGACACCGCCCTCCCCTCACCGGCGTCATTGGTCTTCGTGGCTGTACCGTGCAGGTTGATGTAATCGATCTCGGAAGGCTGCAGCCCGGCCACGTCTAACGCACGTTGCATGGCCAATCTTGCGCCCAACCCTTCCGGATGCGGCGTGGACATATGGTATGCGTCGCTGCTCTCGCCGATTCCGAGCAGCATGGCGGCCGATTGGCCTCCCTGCTCCGACGCCTTCTCCAACAACACGAACCCGGCGCCCTCGCCGAGGGATATGCCATCCCGATTTACATCGAAAGGCCGACAGGGAAACCGCGAAACCAAGCCCAAGGAATTAAAACCGTAAAGCGTGGTGAGACAAAGGGTGTCCACTCCGCCGACGACGGCCGCGTCGCAAACGC
>DATLHW010000203.1:0-15429 GCA_035539675.1 Burkholderiales bacterium
GCGTTCGCGCCTCGTTTCCAACGCTAGAGCCTGTTATGAACTATATCGCGCTTGCGCAGCCCTTCCGAGCACCCGTCTGCTGCGTTGTGGCTCGCTTGTTTAGAACAACTAAACCGCGCTCCCCACGCCTTGCATACGGACGCTCGGAAGGGCTGCGCAAGCGCGATATAGTTCATAACAGGCTCTAGCGTTGGAAACGAGGCGCGAACGCGAAAGTGAATGAGCGGGTTGGTCAAGGAGGTGGCTAAATGGGGCGTTATCCTTTGCTGATTTTCTTGCTGGCGGCGTCCGCCAGCGTGAGCGGCGCTCCCGAACGGAGCGTTACCCCTGAGCAATCCCTTGACGATGACCTCGCGGGGCCGCGAGTGGTTTGGTTGGGACAGATTACGCAAACCCTGGTTTCCGGAGACGATACGTGCTTTGTGCTAAATCGAGTCCAGGCGCTTTACGGCGGGTACGCTTATACCGCCACGAAGTTTGTGGCATGTAACCCTGGTGGTTTTGCTGGCGACGAGTTTCCCCAGGGGAAAATTCTGCGGGTCGAAGGCAACCTAGGGGAGGATATGCCTCGTCGTATTGGCGGACAGGATATTCATGCGCATCTTGTAGCCGCGCCGCGACTTGATCCTCAACCTGATTTTGTGGGTTATCAGGATTCGCCTTTTTATGATCGTTATCCCTATCGGTCACCTTTTTACGATCCATGGGGACCGCATTTTCATGGGTGGGGTGGTTACTATCATCGTCGACATTAATTACGTATGCGATAGCGTTTAAGACAATCTCTAAATTTAACTGGATTTAGAGCGGATTTACTATGAATGTAAGGTATCGTTGCCCCCAAATGCGGATGCCCGCTAGGCGTCGCGACGCAGCTAATAGTTGTGCTATTTGCAAGGAGCGCAACGACGCGGAGCCGCATTTGGGGACAGCCCGGAGGGCTGGGCTTCTTTGGGGCGCATTGCGTCAGCAAGACAAAAGGCCGACAACGTTTGCTCCCTCTCCCGCCTACGCGGGAGAGGGTTGGGGAGAGGGGCGCTCGTCGCTTGTTTGAGAGTAACCAAACGGCGCTCCTCACGTCTAGCACTACACCCCAAAGAAACCCAGCGATACCTTACATTCAGAGTAAATCCGCTCTACCCTTCCAAATCGGCCCGCGCGATAATTTAGCCTGAAGCTTCCAGCGGGTTTGAATTTAGAAAGGGGGGCAAAATGCCGGAACGCAGCGACACTGACAATTCCGACGCCTCCCGCCCCGCCGATGATGTAGGGATATCAATTCCTACTAGAAGCGCAGGCCCCTTTCTGACCGCTCGCCAACCATACAGGCAGGACACCGGAGGCTCGAGCACCTCCGTAAATACCCAGGCGACCGATAGCAGCACCAGACCCTTGGTGGCTAACGCACCGAAACGCCAGATCTACAAGAACAACCCTCTCGTGGTAACGGCATTCCTCGCGCAAGAATTATCGAAAGGCGCAGGAGCGACAGCAGTTGGCGAATATCTCGGGAACTACAGCGGCGAAGCCGCCTTGAAGTACTTTCAAGAACACCCTCAAATTGCACGAGGCGTCGCGTTCGCGGGAGGCCTTGTCGTGGCCAGCCTGGCGGCAAATTATTTTTACGTTCATACCAAGAACATTGCGCAGTATGCCGGCCATTCCAAAAAAGCCGCGGAAGGGCTCGGCATTGCGGCTGGAGGGATAACTTTCTTTTCCACCGCCGGCCTGATGGGCGCTTACGCAGCGGCCGATCCGCAGGGCGCAGCCGTTTTCACCGCTGGAGTAATCGATGTTTTGACAACCGCCACATTGAGAGAAGGCGTCTACGAAGCGGTGCGCGGCGCAGGACTGACACTCGTTGGCCCTGGCGGTCGTCCCCTCGAGAACACGTTCCTTAAATCACTTATCTCCAATGGCGTCTATTGGGGCTTGTCGACTTTAGGGAATGGCGTGGGCGTGCATCAGGCTATCGATCTTCAAAACCTGGACAACAAAAATAGCCTGCTTCAGGCTGGTGATGTTCTATCAAGCGTTTCCAGGTTTAAAGCAGGGATGGCGATAATCGTTGAATCGGTTGATGAGGTAAATCCCCATATCGTGAATATGGTTGCCGAATTCGCAAAGGGCAACGGAGTCAATATTGAGTGGAATGGTTGGACCAATTACAAGAATGCGCATCTGGCTGACTTCGATGACGATGGAAATTTAACGAAGTCCGGCGTAAAAAAGTTCTGGGAAAATTTTTTCGAAAAATTTCAAAGGCGCGCTGTCGCTGGCGGCACGCTAGGACTTCCCATGATCGCCGCACTCGGGGAAAACATGGTTTCCGCCGTCACCGCGCTGTATTACCAAGCCGGGTGCGCCGGCCCGCTCGCGCGGTGGAGGGGCTATATCACTGAGTTGAAAAATCGCGGTAGAGACGGGCTTGAGTACAACCCATCACAAAATATCCTGCCAAGAACGACGAGCGATACGGATATTCAATTACATGTTTTTCGCCCACCTCCATCCCCAAATAGGCAAGGAACAGAAGACAGCGACATAAGCATCACTGGCGCAATGACTCTGGCCCATCGGTCAATCTTGGATCAGAGCAGGGAAATCCCAGACCCAGACCAATACATTACTCAAACCACCATCCTCTCACCCAATACGAATCGGTTGACGCAAGAGCCTCAATTAACTATCGGGTCATCCAACGGGACTGAATCGCCACGTTCTGAATCGCCCAAACGTTCGCTGCAACCGGACCTAAAAACAAGTGCAGCCAGTAAATTTACGCCCACCGACCACTTTCGTCCGCCAGCGCCGCCATCGCAGATCCCCTCGCCTCCTGTACAACAAAAAATTCGATCGACTTTGCCTACACCGCTTGGCAATTCAGAAGATGCATCCTTAGAAAATCCCCCTCCATCGCCACCGAAGCAACAAGATCTGCTCGCCCCTCCACTCCCAGGCTCACACGTCGAGGCGGCTACACAAGCGTTTGGAGTGCGAACAGTAGGAAGTAAACCTTTCCCTGAAGAAACCGCATCACAACCGTCCTCACCTCGAACCGCGCCCGATCCGGCAGCGCCGCCCCCCGAAGCAGTACATGCCGACGAGCAAACCGCTCTTCCGGAGACCACCCCGCCCACACGCCCTCGTCCGGAAACGCTCAGCGATGACCCTGCAGCACGGGCTGTGCAAAAGACCCATCAACGGACTCATGATCTTCAGAACAAAACCGATCAGCAGATTGAGGACTATTACCGTGAGGCGGGAATTACGATTAGGCCTACTCCCCCCGGAACAAGACCCCAGGGCCTTGTGGTGGCAGACTCGATGGAGAGGACGCTTTACTGCGAATTTCCAAGGGAAAATCCTGGTGAGACTCTGGTTTTCAAGGCGCCTAAGGATGAACGGCCACCTATAAAAGCAGATCTCGGCAAAGTGTTACCGCAGAACTTTAAAACCCAAATGTCCGATAAGCAGCGACGTGTGCAAACGTCGGAACGCGTCGTCGCTCCTTCGCAAAACAGTCCAGCGGGTGAACAGCCAAACAGAGGGAAAAAGCGCTGAAGTTCAAATAAACCCCACACGATCACATCGGTTTGCGACTTCGTTTATAGTGGGCTCCCGCTTGGTATACGGCAGCCAATGTCAAACTGAGAAATGCAGGCCTGACATTGGCTCCTTATACGAGGTCGAAAGTCGCTGCAGGAAATCGCAAATCAACGAACGAACTTGCCATCCTTACTAAGAATGGTCATCTCCACAAACATGGATCCCCGATGATCTTCTGGCGAATAAGTCACCCGTACTCCGCCAACGTCGAAGCCCTTCATGGTCTCCATTGCCGCGATGAATTTCTCCCGGGTCAAATCCTTTCCGGCGCGTTTCAGTCCCTCAACCATAACCTTCGCCGCGATAAAACCTTCAAGGCCGGTAAATGTGAAGTCGCGGGAGGATATTTCGATCATGCGCTTCTGATACTCGCTGACGACCGGCACGCCGGTATTCCAGGGAAGCGGCACAACCTGTGCGACACCCACCCCTCGACCCAACTCACCCAATTCAGTCGATAACGCTTTGCCGCCGACGGAAGACAAGTTCATGAACTGCGCGGCGCTGCCAGAGGCTTTCATGCGGCGAATGAATTCCGCGGAAGACTTATAGCTGGCGATGATGATCACCGCATTGGGCGATACCTTATTGATCGAAGCGACCGCATTATCAACCTTCAGAGTATTGCGCTCGACAGTGCCGAGAGCCGCGACGTCCAGCTTACGTCGCTTCAGGGCCGCTTTCACGCCCGCCAGACTGGCGGCTCCATCGGCGTCGTCCTGATAGAACACGGCGATTTTATTCATGCCAATGGAAGTGAGTTGCTGAACGATCCCGTCGATCTCTTGAAAATCGCTTGCACGCACATTAAAAACATAGCGATTAACCGGTTCGCGTAACGCCTCCGCGCCGGTAAGGGCGGCGACGAACGGAACCTTGGCGGCGGTGGAAACACGCAATGCCGCCACGCTCGACGACGTCCCTACATAACCAATCAGGGAAAAAACCTTCTTCTCTTCAATCAGCTTTGTTGTGTTTGCTACTGCGCGATTTGGCTCGAAACCATCATCGAGACTTTCCAAAGCGATTTTTCGCCCGTTCACACCGCCTTGATCGTTGATGTGATAGAAGTACAACTCCATGCCTCGTCGAAAATCGAGGCCATGCTCTTCAGCCGGTCCGCTGAAGGGAGCCGATTGCCCCAATGTGATGGTATCCGCCGTCACGCCATTTTCCGCTTGCGCGCACGTTGCATGGATAAGAAAAGCGATCATTACGGCGCTTGCGCGCTTGAGGTATTTACGGATCATGCTGTTCTCCCTCTTTCTTGTTGGCTTTGCTTCTTTAGTGACTTCGCGGTTTAAATTAGCTCCCTACCAGATACCTTGCTGAGGCTGATCGTTGCGTCCACCCACTAGGCGCAAGCGCCTCCTGAATTGATACGTCACTGATGCACTCTCGCCAAAAACGTAAGCATCAGCCGTGCCAGCCGTATGAAACATGAGAGCCCCCTGAGGATTGAAGCTTTTCCAGACAACAACAGCTCGCACAGTCGCATCAGTTTCGCAAATTTGCAAGATCGGGAGCACCGAAACCGCGCATTAGTGGAATCTGAGCGTCAAGCAAGAGCCGAAACGCCTTATCAATAACACGTCGCAAATGCATTAAAACCTGTTCGATATCTAAACTTATTCGCAAAGGAATATGCATGTCACGTTTGAAACGCTTTCTTAATCTAGACACGGCAATTAGGATTCGAAAATATGCGTCTGTCCAATCACGATTTCCAGGTTGACCTTGACTTCCGGCCGTCAGACAACTAACTTCTTGGCCATGTTATAGAATAAGTCATTAGAGCTTGTTTAAAAGGTCTACATGGAACAATCAGGGATTAAGGATCGTGTGCGGAATAACTTCCCAAGTTTCCAACGTGTACGCGGAGGGCATGTCGCCCAATTTCCTGCTCCACCTTCGCATCGCATGTCGCGAAGCTTGTCCAAATCGGGAAGTTATTCCGTACAAGATCCTTAGTATTCCGTAGCGTCCTAATAACCACTATTTCCTTTCCTTATGCCCAATAAGTTCGTCCGAGTTGGACCTTTAATGGATCTAAACAGCTATCCGTTATGGGCGCAGCAGTTGGTGCATGACTGCGCGAACACAAAACGGACTGTGGTCGATCACGAACTGTTTCATCTGCTGCGAGAAAACAAACTGCCGCCGCAGGCCATGCGCAACTTCCTAATGGGGGTTTGGCCCGTTATCGAGCAGTTCCCCCAATACATGGCGCTCAACCTACTGAAGGTGCAGTACGGTCGCACACTCGGTCAAGACATGGCGCGCAAATACCTTATTAGGAACATCCGAGTCGAGCAGAACCACGCCGATCATTGGATCGAGTGGGCCGCCGCACATGGCGTCACCAAGGAAGATCTTTTGTATGGCTCGGTGCCACTCGCGACTCATGCGTTGAGTCATTGGTGCTGGCATACGTGCGAACGGGATGGTCTTGCCGCGAGCATGGCGGCGACAAACTACGCGATCGAGGGCGCGACTGGCGATTGGTCAACGTTGGTATGCTCTTCGGACATCTATGAAAACTCATTCACTCCGGAAGTCCGCAAGAAAGCCATGCGATGGTTGAAGACGCATGCGAGCTACGATGATGTACATCCCTGGGAAGCGCTGGATATTGTCTGCACCCTCATGGGGCAAACCCCCTCGCCGGAAAACGTAGTATTCCTCGGCGCCAGCATTCGAAAAAGTTACGAATACATGCGTATGACCCTGGATTATTGCTTGGCAGTCGGAGATGCAGAACACATGGGCTTCTCGACCGCGATTCCAATGCAGCAGCGAGAACGAAGGAAGGTATAGTGAACGCCAGGAGCCTTCGAAGAATAGCGTTTGACTCCATTTCCAAATCAAACGTGCGCTTTGTTGGCGGGGCTTGCCGTACTACTTATACTGTCTGCGACCGTCGGCGCGTTCACGCTTGATTTAGAAAATGGAATAATAATTCCCAAATGGCCCATCGCAAACTAACAAGGTCCAACGTGCTGCTTTGCCGCCCATGTATTCGGAATAGTCAAGCCGTATTCCCGCGCGCCTCCTGCTCGCCACGGACATGCATTGCATCTCGGCGCACAAATCGGGAAGCTATCCCGCAGCCGCGCCTTAGCGTTTTATAGAGCCCCGCAAGTGCGAAGCAACCGAAGTTGGCTTCCACATCTCATAATTCGGCAAACGCTTCTTTCAGTCCGCGATAAATCCCTCGGCATTCCCTTTAGCAAACGTCTTTTGCTGATAATTTGGCCCTTCCTCGCCGTCGTGGCCGTCCTGATGCTGGTTGCGTATATCAGCATGGACCTTTTATCCGCCATCCGCGCCTTCGTCGGCGGCGAAAGCCTTTGGTCAACGGCGCAAAAGGAAGTGGTCTACCACCTCAACAACTATGCAATTACTCATTCCCAAGCGGATTACCTCAAATTTAAGAGCGCGACAGTTATCCCACTAGGTGATAGAAAAGCACGGGAAGAGCTGGAGAAACGCCAACCGAATTACCAAGTTGTATACCAGGGCTTCATTGAGGGCGGCATTCACGTTGACGACATTCCGGGAATGATTCGGCTTTTTCGCTGGTTTCGGGCCATGGACGACATCGATCAGGCGATCGCCCTTTGGGCTGAAGGCGATGTCCACATCGCAACGCTAAACCAGGCGGGAGAGGAACTGCATCGAAAAATCGGCGCAGGCGAAACGTCCGCCGAAACGCTGGCTCCCATCCTGACGCGAATTCATACAGCCAACGATCAGCTTACGCCCCTGGAGCGGGCGTTCTCCTACACACTAGGCAGCGTATCGCGCAAAGCCCACCTTTTGCTGTTGATTGCCTTGTTCACAGTCGCCGCTACCCTTGTATTACTGGGCATCTACCTCTCCCGCCGCATGTTGCAGCAAAACGAAGCGTTCGAGCAGGCGTTGAGGTTGAGCGAAGAGCGGTTCAGACTGGCGGCGGCTGGCAGCAACGACGGTCTATGGGACTGGAATGTGCTAACCGACGATGTATATCGGTCGCCGCGATTCAAAGAGCTACTAGGGTACGCCGACGACGAGCTGGCGGACCAGCGCATGGCCTTTGTCTCCTTGTTGCATCCGGAGGATAAAGACGTTGCATTGGCGACGATAGACGCTCACCTCGTTCACAATTCACCCTACGACCTCGAATGCCGATTGCAAACAAAGGGGAACGGATATCGCTGGTTCCGATTACGAGGACAAGCTGTACGTAACAACGAAGGCAAAGCGCTTCGCGTCGCGGGCGCAATCACCGACATCACCGATCGCAAGCGCGTTGAAGAACGTCTACGTCTGGCGAATGAACGCTTGGAACAGAAAGTCACCGAGCGAACTCAGGCATTGACCGACGCCAACGAACGATTACGAGAGCTCGATCAAGTCAAGACGCAATTCTTCGCCAACGTCAGCCATGAATTACGCACGCCTCTCACCCTAATCCTCGGCCCCGTCCGCAAGCTGCTGGAAGATTATCGCCGCACTGAAGAAGAACGACACGATTTGGAAATCGTCGAGCGCAACGGCCAACTGCTACTCAAGCATGTCAACGACATTTTGGACATCTCCAAGCTTGAAGCGGGCAGAATGGAAATTCGATACGCCGAAGTCGATTTGGCCAGCTTGGCGCGCTTCACGGCTTCTCATTTCGAGACTGTGGCCGAGGAGCGAAGTCTAAAGTACACGATCGACCTGCCGGAATCGCTTCATGCCGAGGTCGATGCCGAAAAAATCCAGCGCATCCTGCTCAATCTGCTTTCAAACGCCTTCAAGTTCAACCCGATCGGCGGAACCGTGGCGCTGTCACTACGGGCGGATGACGAGCGCGCAATCTTCACGATTTCCGACAACGGCCCCGGCATCCCCCCTCCCTTGCGGGAGGCTGTGTTCGAACGGTTCCGGCAAATCGATGGCGGCGCCGACCGCAAGAGCGGCGGCACAGGGCTGGGTTTATCCATCGTAAAGGAATTCGTCGAATTACATGGCGGCAAAGTCAGCGTCGACGAATCGCCCACCGGCGGCGCGCGCTTCACGATTGAATTACCGCTCGCCGCACCTGATGGCCATGAGGTTCGGAAGAGTGGGTGCGAACTGGGACCTGAATTGAATAAGCAGGCAGTCGCGGAATTACGTCTGCCGGTTCGCATGCCGCCGGTCGCGGGATCGATGGTAGGGGAAGATGCGCCGCTGATTCTGGTGGTCGAAGACAACCCGGACATGAATGCGTTTGTCGCAAAAATTCTGGCGATGAAATATCGGGTCGAAACTGCTTTCGACGGCCGGGAAGGATTGGACAAAGCCTTGGCTCTGCAACCTAACGTGATCGTTAGCGACGTGATGATGCCTCGCCTGACCGGCGAACAGTTAGTGCGCGCCGTGCGGAGTCGCCCTGAACTGGCCGCAGTGCCCATCGTGTTGCTTACGGCGCGCGCCGACGAAGCATCGCTGATCAAATCGTTACAAGATGGCGCCCAGGACTATCTGAGCAAACCCTTTCTTCCCGAAGAATTATTGGCGAGGGTCGGGCGATTGATCGCCGAACAACAGCGCAACGAAGCATCGATCCGCCAAGCCTACACGTTGCTGCGCACCGTGACGCAGGAGATCACCGATCCTGTTTTCGTAAAGGACCTGGATGGGCAATATGTGATGGTTAATCCCGCAGGCGCCAACCTGTTCGGACGGTCGATTGAAAATGTTATCGGCCGCACCGCCGCTGAGCTCTTCCCAGACGATATGGCGGGAAAATTTGATGAAAGCGATCGCAAACTGGTGACCGACGGGACCACATTCACTTACGAAGAAACACTTCCCATAGAGGGCTCACTTCGAACATTTCTGGTCACGAAAGCGCCCTGCCGCGATAACGACGGCCAGATCATCGGCGTCATCGGCATCGCCAGGGATATTACCGATCGTATCCGATCCGAAGAGAATATTCGTCGACTGAACGCCGATCTGGAAGAACGGGTCACTCAACGCACGGCCGAACTTCAAGCCGCGATACAGGAACTTGAAGCGTTCAGCTATTCCGTCTCCCATGATTTACGCGCGCCGCTTCGCCACATCGCCATCTATTCCAGCATGCTCGAAAACACTTGCGCGACCCTGCTGACTGATAGCGGCCGGCATCATCTCGAACGCATTACGAAATCCGCAAAGCGTATGGACAATTTGATCAGGGACCTGTTGGAGTTTTCGCGCGTAGGGAAGGCGGATTTTCACCAAAGACCAGTCAACATGGATCGGTTGGTGGCCGAGGTGCTTCAAGAAGTGCGCGAGGCGGCCACCGGAAGAACGATCGAATGGGAAATCGACCCATTACCGGAAGCGCTCGGCGATCGCGCCATGCTTAGACAAGTGTGGGTGAATCTTTTATCCAATGCGGTGAAATATACCTCTCGCCGGGAACGCGCAATTATTAGAATCACCCATGGCGGTGAGGGCGGGAAAGAGGTGGAGTTCTCCGTAAGCGATAACGGCGCCGGCTTCGACATGCAGTACGCCGATCGTTTGTTTGGCGTTTTCCAGCGCCTCCATCGAAACGAGGACTTCGAAGGCACCGGCATCGGTCTGGCGAATGTCAGAAGGATTGTTTCCCGTCATGGCGGACGTACTTGGGCGGAAGGAAAAATAAATGAAGGGGCGACCTTTTACTTCACGCTGCCAAGCGCGAAATAACGTAGTGATTTATATCGAATAGACAAGGGGAGCGCACGGATAAACACGGATGAAACGGATCTCTTTTCGGCAAGCACGAAAACAATCTCCATGCTCATCCGCCCAATCCGTGTTTATCCGTGTGCAACAAAATAATGGTCAAACATAGAAATCCGTTCAAGTTCCATGGCAAGCATTATCAATACCATTAGAATCCGTTTTAACGGATTAACGGAACATCGCGACCAAAAGCTAAACTTAATAATCAGGGGACGCTCAAATGAATCTCGAAAAAACCGTTTTCGCATTCTTCATCGTATCGGCGCTCACGCTCAACTTCGGATTTTTTTATGGCCCGATAGACAGCGCCATGCATCACAATGTCTATGAATTCTCCGCTGCCCTTGTCGTCAACCTGATCGCGATGGTGCTCAAATTCGGCGACCGCACTCATGTGGGCGCCACGATGCTTGCGACTAGCCTCGTCGCAAACCTACAAATCATCGCGGCGGCGCTCGTGTGGGGAATTGCGACGAACGTGCATGGAACCGGTTCGGAGCCTGGCACCATCGCGACGGTGGTATCGCTCACGGGGGGCGCATTGGTGGCGAATATCATCTCTGTGACGCTGCTGGTCATTGAGACGAGTTCGGTGCGCCGCTAACGCCACAGTTTCCATACCCCATGCCAAGAAGCGGAGTTTTCCTTTTTTTTCGCCAGCTCCGGCGACCATTAATTTTTCTGATCGTGGTCTTCGCGATCTCCACGCTCGGCTTCACCATCATTCCCGGCGTCGACGCTCAGGGCAAACCTGCTCAGATGACGTTCATGGAAGCGTTCTACGTGGTGAGCTACACCGGCTCGACAATCGGCTTCGGCGAATTACCCTTCACATTCACAGGCGCGCAACGACTGTGGATGATTTTCACAATCTACGTTTCAGTGATTGTGTGGCTTTATTCGATCGGCGCGATTATCGCCACATTACAAAACGCCGCATTCCAACGCGTAATTAGAGAGCGGCAGTTCATCAGCTACGTTCGCCGAATGGACATGCCATTTCTCATTGTTTGCGGTTATGGCGACACGGGATCGTTATTAGTTCACGAATTAGTCCGCAACTATCGGGTAGGCGCGGTCGTTATCGATATCGATCAGGAACGCCTTGATGAGTTAGGCATGGAGGACCTGGGTGTCGTCATACCTGCCTTTTGTTATGACGCCTCGCAGCCGGAAGTCTTGCTAAACGCAGGGATGACTCACCCCCTATGTCAAGGCGTGGTCGCCGTCACCGGAAGCAATGACGTCAACCTCTCCGTGGCGATGACGGTGCATTTGTTGAATCCTCGAATTCCTGCGACGTGCCTTGCGAACAACGCCGATACCGCAGCGAATATGGCGTCATTCAATACGCAGAACATCATTAATCCATTTGTCGCCTTTGCTCAACGCCTCGGGCTCACCTTCCGAGCGCCGAGCGCGCTAATAATTTACGACTGCCTGACAAGCAGTTATCGCACGCCAATGGCCCCCCGTTTACGGCCGCCGCAGGGTCGATGGATCGTGTGTGGTTATGGCCGCTTCGGCAAGGCGGTTTGTGAAAAACTGATCGAAGCAGGCAATAGCGTCACCGTCATCGAGATAGATCCGGAAGGAACAAACGCCCCGCTTGAATGTATTCGCGGTCGAGGAACTGAGGCGCCGACATTGATGGAAGCCGGAATCATGGACGCCGTCGGAATCGTCGGGGGCGCCGACGACGAAATAAACAATCTGTCCGCAATAGTCACAGCGAGAGACCTGCGTCCGGCAATCTTCACCATCGGGCGCCAGAACACTCGCCGTCGAAGTGCTCTATTCAAAGCGGCCAGACTCGGAATGCGAGTGCAAACCTCTTACTTAACGGCGACTGAAGCGGTCGCCGTGTTGCGGAATCCGTTGCTCCCTGATTTTCTTGATGTGCTCAAGACATCGACCGAATCATGGGCCGCCAGCTTGGTTGATCGTTTGATTCGAACGGTTGGCGACGTTTCACCCGAAGTGTGGGTAATTCAGATCACCCACGATATGGCTCCTGCGGTATGGCACTCGCTGGAGCAAGGCAGTCCGGTATACATGGGGCAGTTGACCAGCAATCCTAAAGATCGAAACGAGCAAGTCTCAGCGGTTCCGTTACTCCTCAAGCGTGGCGCCGAAACGGTTATTTTGCCAAGCAATGAAGTAACACTATTCAAATATGACGAGCTGCTGGTATGCGGCCGTCCAGAAGCGTTGCAAAAAATATCGTGGATCATTCGCAATATAGAGGTCATGCGCTACATCCAAACTGGCGTGGAGCAACCCGGCGGTTGGATATGGAAGTGGCTTGCGCGACGACGAACCACGGGCGGCTAAGGAACGGTAAAAGAATAATTTTCGGATGGTGGCGAACGGTCAAACCAGGGCCATAGCCCAACCGGGCCGCCAACATGCAGAAATTTATCCATCGGATTCATACTTCCAAATCAACCTTCTCCCCAAAGAATTTATACAAGATTTTTACGCCCGCCTGATTAGACTCCACTGTGTGAAGCTTAAAAGGAGACCAGCGGGATGGACATTATTTATTTACTTCTCTGCACAGGCCTATTCGCCTTAAACCTTTGGCTAGTCGCCGCCTGCGACAATCTGAGGAAATCATCATGACCAATTTTTATTGGTTCGGCGCGATCGCGATCGCCCTCCTCATTTATCTCGTCTACGCTTTGCTTAAACCGGAGCGATTCTGATGACTGCGAACGGATGGCTACAAGCCGCGTTCTACATCGGCGCGCTGCTCGCCTTGGTGAAACCACTGGGCTGGTATATGGCGCAAGTCTACGAAGGCAAACTCGTCTGGCTCAATCGCCTTGGCTTACCCGTCGAGCGCGTTGCCTACCGACTTGCGGGCGTTGACTCCAACGCGGAAATGGACTGGAAGCGTTATGCCGTCGCGATGCTGTTATTCAACTTGACCGGCGCTTTAGTGGTCTATGGTTTGCAGCGATTGCAGGCTTATCTGCCGCTAAACCCGACCGGTATGGGGGCGGTCAGCGCTGATTCCGCGTTCAATACCGCTGTCAGCTTCGCCACCAACACCAACTGGCAAGGCTATGGCGGGGAATCGACGATGAGCTATCTCACTCAGCTGCTCGGGCTTACCGTACAGAATTTTGTCTCAGCAGCTACCGGCATGGCGGTGCTTATCGCGCTGATTCGCGGCTTCGCGCGCAGGACGGCGGACACGATCGGCAATTTCTGGGTCGATCTCACGCGCTCGACGCTCTACATTCTTTTGCCGCTGTCGTTGATACTGGCGCTGCTACTGGTCAGCCAAGGCGTGGTGCAGACCTTCTCCACTTATCACACCGTGTCGCTCTTAGAGCCGGTTGCTTACGACGAAACGGTGAAGGGCGCCAATGGCGATCCGGTTGTCGATGCAAGCGGCGCCGCGGTTACCCAAAAAGTGGTTCAGAAGGAGCAAACGATTGCGGTGGGACCGGCTGCTTCGCAAATCGCCATCAAGCAGCTGGGCACAAACGGCGGCGGATTTTTCAACGTGAATTCCGCCCACCCCTTCGAGAATCCGACGCCGCTCACCAATTTTTTGGAGATGCTCGCCATCCTTCTGATTCCCGCTGCGCTTTGTTATACCTTTGGCTATATGGTGGGCAATACCCGCCAAGGTTGGGCTGTCTTGGCGGCGATGGCGTTGATCTTTGTCGCGCTGATGATCCCTGCGATTTATGCCGAACAGAGCGGCAATCCGGCATTCGCCAAATTGGGCGTCGATCATACGGCGAGCCATATGCAGGCTGGCGGCAATATGGAAGGCAAGGAGACGCGTTTCGGCATCGTCAATTCGGTGATTTGGGCGACGGCCACCACCGCCGCTTCGAACGGTTCGGTTAACGCCATGCACGATTCATTCACGCCGTTGGGCGGTCTTGTTCCGATGTGGCTGATGCAGCTCGGCGAGGTTGTATTCGGTGGCGTGGGTTCGGGACTCTACGGCATGCTGGTGTTCGCCATCCTCGCTGTGTTCATCGCCGGGCTGATGGTCGGACGCACGCCGGAATATCTCGGCAAGAAAATCGAGATCTTTGAAATGAAGATGGCGGCGTTGGTGATCCTCATTCCGCCGTTGCTGGTGTTGCTCGGCGCCGCCATCGCGGTGTCCGTGGCGCCAGGAAAGGCAGGCATCGCCAATCCCGGACCGCACGGTTTCAGCGAAATCCTCTACGCCTTCTCGTCGGCCGGCAACAACAACGGCAGCGCCTTCGCGGGACTCTCCGCCAACACGCCGTTCTATAACACGCTGCTCGGCATTGCGATGTTGTTTGCCCGTTACTGGCTGGCCGTGCCTGTCCTGGCCATCGCCGGTTCGCTTGCCGCGAAGAAAATCGCGCCAGCAGGACCGGGGACCTTGCCCACTGATACGCCGCTCTTCGTGATGCTCTTGATCGGCGTCGTGATCCTCGTCGGCGCGCTTACCTTCATTCCCGCATTGGCGTTAGGGCCGGTGGTTGAGCATCTCGTCATGATTGGAGTTCGCTGATGAAAGCGCCTGAAGACGTAGAAGTACTGCTCCATCGAATGGATGAAGCGAGGAGCCGGAAGCGGCCCAAGCTATTTGAACAGTCGATGCTGAAGCGGGCGTTCACCGATTCATTTCTCAAACTGAGTCCCCGTCAACAGATCAAGAACCCGGTCATGTTCGTGGTCTATGTCGGCAGCTTGCTGGTGACGTTCCTATATCTGCAAGCGGTGTTCGGCCAAGGCGAGGCGCCTGCCGGCTTTATTCTCGCCATCGCTCTGTGGCTATGGTTCACCGTGCTATTCGCCAACTTCGCCGAGGCGGTGGCGGAAGGGCGTGGCAAAGCGCAGGCGGCTGCGCTCAAGGGCGCGCGCAAAGATGTGATGGCGAAGAAGCTGGATCAACCACGCTACGGGGCGAAGTCGTTCGACACGCCAGCGACGCAATTAAGAAAGGGCGACGTCTATTTGGTCGAGGCCGGCGACACGATTCCGGCTGACGGCGAAGTGATCGAAGGCGCGGCGTCGGTTAACGAGGCCGCGATCACCGGTGAAAGCGCGCCAGTGATTCGCGAAAGCGGCGGCGATCGC
>DATLHW010000204.1:0-22664 GCA_035539675.1 Burkholderiales bacterium
AAATAAGCTATTGCATTTTGAATGGGATCAAGTGCGATGGTTTTTACAGTGCTTTTCGGATTTGTGTACTTTGATGGGCGCTGACTATAGAGAACCGTGGTTCCGTTGGCTAAATGGCGTTAAGTTGCAGCTTCGCTTCCCATGGGCCAATCAGGTGGAAACGCTTTCGTTCGACGTCCTCAATGGTTTGTCAGGACTGATGGCTGGGGCGGGCTTTCAACCATAACGACGGAGGATAGCTCTCTAGATGTGATTAACGTCTTAAGGAGCCGTCAGAGAAAAGACGGGTAAACGAGCGCCGATGTCCGGAGAGGGGGGCTTTGAACCCCGCCCCCCCTTTAAGACTTTTCGAACGCTCCGTGTCCTTTATCAATAGCTATAGGCGGGTTTGTCGACTGGCGGCGCTTTAGGTTTCGGAGCCGGTTTAGGTACGAAGTCAAATTTGAAGTTGACGTTGATGGAGCCATCCGCGGGAACCGAAACAGTCTGAGTCAACGGCGCGCCGATCATGCTAGGCGCCCACGCTTTAACTTCATATTTTCCGGGGGGTAATGCGCTCAGGACGGCGTTACCTTCCTTGTCGCTTTTGGCGAAGTAGGGCGTATCGACGACATAGATAAAACCGCGCATGGAGTCATGAAAAAAACATACCAGAGCGACCTCGCCTGCTTTATCGAAGGTTATTGGCGTAGGCGCTTCCTTTTTTCCATCGATGCGCACTTCGAAAGTCTTGGCGGCCGAGAAAGACTTGACATGATGGCCGTATGAATCGCGGTTGGGGAAGCGTACGGCGGTACCGGCTCGAATCGCGGTGACATAAGGGACGAATGTGGTTTTCTCTTGCTCAATTATCGCCGTGGCGCCGGCTTCAAGGGGAGGCGGAAGCTTTTCGAGCGATGTGGCGAAGACTACCGTGTCGGCGATGGACTGGCCGTTTTTATCCGTTACGTGACTCAGCACCAAGCCGGCTTGCGCTTGGCTTATCAGGACGCCGCTCATCAATACGGCGCTGAAGAGATGGCGTTTATTTAAGCGAAGTGAAGGCATGCATGTCCCCTTATTGATCAATTGGTCGGATGACTACACGGCTGATTGCGCCTATCGTAAGGGACAATAATTCAATCGGTAAAGCGAATTCGCAAAATAGCATGGCCTCGGAGGGAGCGCCGGGTTATCTCTATTGGAGGACGGCGTCATCGATCATGTGAACGGTCCCGGCCGGTAACCTCGTCCATTAGGCCGTTTTTTGTCTGGCGACGTTGCCAGGGCGTCAGTTCACCGCTTACGCAAAACTGTTTCAACGACATTGCGCGCCTTCGTCAGCAGACTGACCACTAGCTTTTATTTTTCATTCTCGGCTATTCTCGCGAACCTATCTAAACGAGGAGAAGTTTCGCCATGACCGTAAAAGCCGTCACCTATCATGCGCTGGAGCCAGGAACGACGTTGGCTGTGTTAGGTGCTGTTCATGGCAACGAGCGTTGTGGGGCAGAAGCGATCAATCGCGTCATTGCCGATCTGGATCGTGGGTCCGTCTCACTTAAGCGAGGGACGCTTCAATTGATGCCGATCGCGAATCCCAAAGCGTACGCGGAGGGAGTCCGCTTTACGGAACGGAATCTCAACCGTTATCTATTTCCCAAGGAAATAAAAAGCTGTTACGAAGATTATCTCGATCCCATCGTATGCGGTTTTTTGGATAAGGCCGACGCCGTGCTGGATTTGCATTCATATACCTCGCAGGGCGACGCGTTCATTTTTCTGGGCGGCGCTAATTCTGACGAAAATAAATTCGCGCGAGCGCTTGGGGTTGGGGATTTTGTGCACGGGTGGGCGGAAGCCTTGGGGCAAGGGGGAGGGAAGGGCGGCGATAAGGAATCGCAAGGCACGACCGAATATGCCCGCAGCAAAGGCGCACTGGCGGTTACGTTGGAGTGCGGGCAACATCAAAACGTGGAAGCGCCGGATGTTGGTTATCGAGCCATTTTGTTGGCGTTACGGCATTTCCAGATGCTCGACGAGGGGCGCCCCGCCGCCTTGTCGCTTAAGGAGAGCGCCGGCGCCGCTCCAACCGCGCAACGCTGCGTCAGGATGAAAAACGTCTATTATTGCGAACAAGGCGCATCTTTCGCCAAGCCCTGGCGCCACTTCGATTTTGTGGCCAAGGGCGAACCCATGGCGTTGCTTTCCAGTGGGGCGTTAACTGCGCCTGAGGATGGCTATATTGTTTTGCCGAAGGCGGTCGCGACCATTGGAGAAGAATGGTTTTATTTTGGCGCGCCTACTTCGTTTCCGGGATAAGGATCCCCCGTCGTTTTCTTAAAGTTAAGCTAAAAGTCCGCTTCAAGTTTGTTCCACGTTCCCACCAACAAAGGAGATTTTATGCTGCGCATCGCATCGCTTATCGTTGTACCTCTCGCATTCGTAATCGCCGGTTGCGTCACCACAACATTGGAGCCTACTTCCGTGGCGCCTCGTTACAAACGTATGGATACCGCGCCAGCGCCATCAGCTGGATCATGCGTCGGGCTTGCAGGCATCACCGTGGAGGATGCGCGGACGAAGAAAGAATTGGGCTCCCGCTCGTTGCAAGAGCGTCCGGAGGTCACGCAGCCGATTAGTTTTGGCGGCGATGCGGGAGGATGGGTGCGCTCCGGCGCGGAAGATAGCTTGCGCAGGAGCGGCGTCAATGTTGGCGGGGGCGGGAAACCGACCTTGCGATTGAAGATTGAACGTCTTGAACTGTCGGAGAATGTATATCGCCGAGCCACCTATGCCGGTCGCGTCGGTTTGAAGGCGGAGGTGGTGGGGGCGAGCGGCAGCAATGTCTGTTGGAGCACACGAGTAAGCGGAACCGCGGAGAATTATGGCTATGCGGGAAGCGCGGAGAACTACGAAGAAACAATGAATCACGCTCTCGACCGCGCGATGAATCAACTTCTAGGCAACGAGGAATTCTCTGGTAAGGCGTGTGGCTGCGGTAAGTAACGCAAACCTGAAGTAAATAATCGGACGCGAATGAGCGCGGATTCACAAGGTTGACGCAGATTCTTATCTGCTTAATCCTAAAAATCCGCGCCCGTCTGCGTCCCATTTTCTGAGGGCTACGTATCTCCAGATTGGGAGCCGTAGTAACATCACCGCTCGGCTTCACCTCCCAGGGCCGCTACCAAGCTCTCAAGCAATCCGGATAGCTCACCAGTCATCAACGCAAAATTCGCATCGAATTGTTCCTCCGCCGTTTCGGCGTCCGTATCCAATTCCTCCATGACGACGTCAAGAAAGTTAAGTTTCTTGATCGTTAAAGTTTCCGTCAGCACAAACGAAATCCGATCGTTCCAGGTAAGCGCGAGGCGAGTGCATTGTTTGCCTTGCTCGATATGCCGATTCACTTCGTCAGCGTCCAGCGCATGTCTCACATAGCGCACTGTCGCTTTGCCCTCGCCGGGCGATTGCAGTTCCGCATCGAGATCCACGGAAAACCCCTCGGGCGCTTCGTTGGACGCGAGCCATTCCGTCATCGCGGCGCCGGGCGATAGGCTGACTCGTAATGGGACAGGGGCCAGCGTATCCGCCGATTTGCGTAACAACTCCAGCGCTTCTTCCGCTTTTGTCGCATTGGAGGAGTCAATGGCCAGCCATCCGCCAACCGGGTCGATCCAGATCATCGTGTTTCTGCGAAGGCTGAACGCTTGGGGAAGCAGTTCGTCCGTCACTTGCTCTTTGATCTCGCGCGTCTGCTTGCGGCCGGGGCGGAAGCCCTGCTGTTCTTCAAGATCGGCGATTTTTTCTTTCGCGACCTGGTTAACGATGGATGCGGGTAGAAGCTTTTTCTCCACGCCCAAGGAAATCAGGAGGTGGTGTTTGAGGGAATGCGCGAGCGCGCCATTGCCGTTGGGTGCGACCCATCCGAGACGTTGCCGCTCAAGCGCGCTGCAGGGTTGAAGGGAATGTCGAGCCAGCTGTTCCGCAAGGGCGTCGACGGTAATTTGATCGTTTGGGGAGAATCGGAAGAGTTGAAGGTTCTTGAACCACATGGCTGGGAAAAAGCGAGAATTTTACACGCGTTGCATCGGCAATCGACAGCTTCGGAGCAAGTAATGACAATTAATCTGGAGAGAGTCGCTGAATAGCCACAGTGACTTGGCGGGAGCGGAGAGGCGCCACGTCGCGATGTGTGATTCGCCATCTCATGATTACAAGGTTGGCCGACGCTTGTAATTGCAAACTTGCGATGTGGTGATGGCGCCGCGCGTCATGAGCGCCGATGAATAATCATTTCAAATAGTGAGTTATAAAACGTCGTCGACTTGGCATATCTAGTGCTTAGATGAAACCCAAGGAAATGGCGAAATGGGAACGTTCAGTGCGACATGAAATGACGGAATACACGAAAAATAACGCATGCGCCGACTCTCCACCATGCATTCTGTTCCTGGACGACGATGAGCGAATTCTGCGGACATTACGAACAATGTTTTGTTCTAGGTATGACGTCATCACGGCCGCCGACGGCGCCGTTGCGCTGTCTCATATGCGGCGACGCCATGTTCATGTGGCCGTCAGCGACCAACGAATGCCGGGAATGACGGGCAGCGAGTTTCTTAGCAGGGTTAAGGATATTTCTCCAAACACCATGCGCGTGTTGTTAACCGGCTACTCAGAGATTTCGTCCGTAATAGAAGCCATTAACGATAGCGAAGTATTTCGCTTCATCACCAAACCCTGGGATAACGACAGAATTCAGAATCTCATTGGCGAAGCCGTCGAAATAGGGGTTGAACTTGCGGCGAAGACGCGGCCGACGACTGCCGGTCTGGTTCAATTAAGTGATCGAGCAGCGCGGCGAATCATGGTTATTTCGTATTCAAAACCGCTGTATCAGAAAGTCGCTGAATTGACGAAGGACGCCTATGAAGCCTTGCATGCAAGAACGTTATACGATGCGCTGATAACGCTGGAAAGCGGGGAGGTCGCGGTGATTGTCGCTGAGTCCGCGCCAGAGAGCGAGGATGTTGGCTTATTCCTGAAGCTGGTCAAGCAGGAATACCCCGATGTCGTGACGATTCTGCTGACGCCAACGGCGGATGTTGATGCGGCGATAAGTTTGATTAACCAAGCGCAGTTGTTTCGCTTACTTACGATGCCTGTATTGACGGAAGCGCTTAAGGTAAACATTGACGCGGCATTGGGTCATGCGCTTTTACTCAGAGGCGCTCCCATTATGCGGCGGCGTCATTCGGTCGAGGTTGTGCCGGAAGGTAAGCAACCCGTGGTCTGTGGCGCCCTACAGGAAAGCTTGGGAAAATTGTCCGATCGCCTCAAGCGGAAATCAAGCGGAGAACTTATTCGGGATCTGTAGCGAACGGGCCGAGTTTGAGGCGCCATGCGGACGGTATAAAGCGTACGCAGGCGCCGTAGGCTCAAAGTCGGCCCGCGCAATAAGGTCTCGAGTAGGTTCTGAGAAATTATGAAGTCGAAGGCCGGAGCGCATAGGCGCTCTCCGGAAAATTCGTGGCGAGTACTCGATTCTCGAACACATCCGCTGGCGCTGGTTCACTCAAGTAGTAGCCCTGAATGAAATCGCAATGCTTTTCTGTAAGCATATCCCGTTGCTCTTTTGTCTCGACTCCCTCGGCGACAACCTGCAACCGCAGGCTATGAGCCAGCGCGATAATTCCGGTGACGATGGATGCGCCGTCCGAACTGGACGTCATGTCGTTTGTAAAAGTGCCATCGATTTTCAGCACGTCCACTGGGAAACGTTTCAGGTAACTCAGGGATGAGTACCCTGTGCCGAAGTCATCGATCACAAGATTAAGCCCCAATCTCTTTAGTGACTCTAGTACGGCGACTGTCTCCTGGGCATGCCCCATGATCACGCTTTCCGTGATTTCAAGCGCCAAATGCTTGGGCGGCAGCTTTGTCTCCGCCAGAATCGCCTCAACAATCGCGATGAAATTGCTTTGCTGAAGTTGATTTCCCGAGATATTGACAGCGATATGGAAATCGCTAATTCCACCATCCAACCATACTTTGGCTTGGCGACAGGCTGTGCGCAAAACCCATTCGCCAATCTGATTGATGAGGCCTGTTTCCTCGGCTAGCGGTATGAATTGCGCGGGAGAAACCATGCCGCGGCCTGGATGGCGCCAACGGATGAGAGCTTCGGCGCCAGTGATGCGAAGGGTGTCGGTGTCCGCTATCGGCTGGTAATAAACCACGAACTCGTTGCGCTCCAG
The DNA here is from genome assembly GCA_035539675.1 of Burkholderiales bacterium. Taxonomy (GTDB): domain Bacteria; phylum Pseudomonadota; class Gammaproteobacteria; order Burkholderiales; family DATLHW01; genus DATLHW01. The sequence continues at coordinate 6,243 of DATLHW010000204.1, forward strand.
CCCGCGCCGAAGCGCGCTTTCCAGACGCAAATGCTCGGAAACCGAAACTTCCATGCCGGCCTCGTAAAATTCGCAGCCGGAGTTCAGGTTCTTCGCTCGATACATGGCGGTGTCCGCATGACGTAGTAGCGTGCTAACGTCATCGCCATCGGCAGGGTAGAGCGATATGCCGATGCTCGCCGAAACGAAGATGTCGTGGCCTTCCACCTCGAAGGGCGCGGCGAGCGCGCGACAAATTTTCTGTGCGGCGAATGTGGCGGCGCCTTTATCGGACAGGTCATCCAGGATGATGGTGAATTCGTCCCCGCCAAGGCGAGCGACGCAGTCACCGACGCGAACGCAATGTTTAATGCGCCATGCCACGGACTTGAGCAAGCTGTCGCCAATATCGTGCCCGAGCGTATCGTTCACGAACTTAAAACGATCCAAATCGAGAAATAGAACCGCGAGGGATTGCCGGCGACTATCAGCGCGCTCAATGGATCGATTTAGATATTCGCTGAACAGTACGCGGTTTGGCAGGCCGGTTAGCGTATCGTTGTAGGCGAGATGCCGCACGTGCCGCTCCGCGCGAGTCGCTTCCACCACGCGTCTGACCCGCTGGTTGACGACAGCCAGGTTGATCGGCTTTGCAATATAGTCGCTTGCGCCGGCGGCGAAAGCGCGCTCTATCGATTGATTATCTTCCAGCGCGGTAATCATCAACACTGGAATATTTTTGCTGGTTGGCATCTCTTGCAACTGGGCGCATGCGGCAAAGCCATCCATGACCGGCATGACGGCGTCCATCAAAATGATGTCGGGGCTGATTCGCTCCAGCAATGCGAGCGCTTTCGCGCCATCCTCCGCCTCGTCGACCTGAAAGCCGTTGCGCTGCAGGGAATACCGTAACGCCGAGCGAGTGCTGCGATCGTCATCGACAATCAATACGAGGGTTTCTTCGCTTTGGGTCTCCATGGGGCGCGCCGAATCGGCTTTCAGTTCCGCCAACAATGGGGGCTTTACGAGAGCGTATTCCGCCCGCAATCGGACGAGCAGTTCTTCAATGCCGGCGGTTTCCGCCGTAGCTGCTTTCTCTTCAATCTCCTTGGCGACACTCGCAAGCGACGTGGCTCCCAAATTGCCTGCGGCGCCCTTCACGGCATGCACGACGCGCCGCAATTGTTGCAAGTCGCCGTAAGAAATAGCTTGCTCCATTTTTTGCAGGTATTCCGGCATGTCCTCGACGAACGGCAATATGGCTTGTCCTACTGCGTCGCCGAGTGCTTCGCGCAGTTTGCTCATGGTGACGCTGTCGAGTGGCGCGGCGGCGTCTTTGTCGTATAGCCATTCTGATTCCGGTTGAGCCCAACTGTCGTCGGGCGCATGAATCGATTGTCCCGGGATCCAACGTCTCAGCTTTGCGGCGATGCTGCCAAGAGTCAAAGGCTTGGAAAGATGATCATCCATACCGGCTGAAAGACATTTGTCGATGTCGGACGGTTGCGCATTCGCCGTCATGGCGACAATGGGCGTTCGTTTTCCCTGTTTTTCTTCCAGGAGACGGATTGTCGCGGTCACCTGATATCCATCCATGTCAGGCATATTGCAATCCATCAAGATCAGATCCCACCCCTGACGCTTGAATGCGCCGAGGGCGTCATGTCCGTTCTCCATGACCTCCGCGCTACAACCGAGCATGGACACCATCCCTTGTGCAATCGCCTGGTTGGTTCTGTTGTCTTCGACGATCATGATGCATGGCGCCATCCGACCGACTGGCCTGGAGACCTCGGTTGTAATGGCGTCGCTTACATTGACGTCGTTGGCGGTGGCTCTGTTTATGCACGCCAGCAAGTGCTCCAGGCGTAAAGGCTTGGAAAGATAGGCGTCGGCGCCGGTTTGATGAATAGCCATGGGAGGACATTCCGCGCCATATCGATTCATCAGGATGATGCGCGTGTGGTTCAGCCTCGCGTCGCCGCGAATGCGCGTTAACAGGTCCCCGCCGCTAGTGGTTGCGAACACGGTGTCCAGAATAATCATGTGGTAGGACGCGCCGTCTGCAACGGCTTCATGGAGAATCGCGATTGCTTCTTCCGCTGTAGCCGACGATCGGCACACGAAACCGTATTCCCCCAACGATTGTTCGATGAAATGACGGCCAATCGGACTCTCATCCACAACCAGCACAGAATGACCATTGCGGGGTTCGGTGTTGGCGCCGGTCGACGCTAGCGAGATTTCAAGCGGCAAGGTGAACCAGAAACGGCTGCCGCCTCCGAGGTTGCTGTCCACACCGATCTCGCCGCCCATCAGGCCGACCAACTGCTTGCAGATTGCGAGCCCCAATCCCGAGCCGGCATGGCGACGAGTCGTGGAGGTGTCCGCTTGTGTGAATGAATCGAAAATCCTTAGTTTTGCTTCGTCCGAGACGCCGATGCCGGAATCAATGACGTCAAACCGCAATTTGGAGGCGTTCTCCCCGCCGTTATGAACCGCAACGCATATGGCGATTTCGCCTGAGTACGTGAACTTCACCGCATTGGCGGTCAAATTCATAAGAATTTGTCGGACCGCGCGCATGTCGCCATTGGCGTGTAACGGCGCATCCGGCGCGATGACATAACCCAGCTCCAGACCCTTCTGATGCGCTTGCTGAGCCAGAAGTTCGATAACTTCTTCGATCAATCGGCGAACGTTGAACTCTGACTTTTCAAGTTGCAATTTCCCTGCTTCAAGTTTGGAGAAATCCAGAATGTTATTGATCAGGTCGAGCAGGTACTGCGCGGAGTCCCAGGCGATTTCCACATACTGACGTTGCCTCGTCGGCAGATTCGAAGCCATCAGCATGTCCAGTGTTCCCACCACGCCGTTCAGCGGCGTGCGTATTTCGTGGCTCACGGTCGCGGCGAATTCAGCTTTCAAACGTGCGAATTTCATTGCTTCGTCGCGTGAGCTCCGCAACTCTTGTTCGCGCTCTTCGAGTACGCTCATCATGCTATTGAAAGCGTGCGCCATGTGCATTATGTCCTTTGGTCCGGAGAGCTCGGCGCGCACGCCGCTTTCGCCTTGCTCGGCTTTGGCCATCGATTCGGACAGGAGGGTAACAGGGCGAGTGAGACGATCGGTAAGAAGTCTTATTGCAATGAGGAAAATGAACGCAAAGAAAAATGAGATTGTCAGGTTGACAGCGAATACTGTCCCCCTCAATTGCCCCATGGTCGCCTTGCTATACACCACTCGCACGTGACCGAGTAGCTCCCCCTTACGCGCCTCCAAGGCGAAAGGAGAGTCGTCGCCATCCGTGAACACCGGAGCGACGAATCGCCATGATTCGTTGGTTTCCGCTTCCAGAAATGCATCGGCCCTTGCGGGTTGTCCGATCGGTTGCGTCGGTTCATGGGAAGCCGAAGCGCTTTTTCTGCTAATTAGCGGTTTACCATCGGAGTGAAAAATTTCGACTGCTGTTATATCCGGAAAGGCAAGCGTGAGATTGACGGCGTCGGCGACGTTCTCCGACGAATGGTATAGCAACGCGAGCTTGCTCTGGCGCGCGAGATTTTCGGCGGCGCGTTCGCCTTGTCGGATCAAAGTGTCGCGTATTTGGCTGGCTCCGTACCAGGAGCTCGCCAAGGAGGAAAGCAGGGCCATGCATAGGACGCCGGCAGCGACTGCGAATACCAGCTGTTGTCGGAACGATGCATTGCGCAATGGTAAGAAGTTTTTGACGAACTTCATGTGGTCATTGCTCTGGGAAGACTAAATTAAAACTGCGTTGCTGCTGATAGCTTAAATTAAGGCCCAGATGATTTGCGGTTCGAAGGTTGACCGCGACCAATACGTTTTTAAGCGGCATGATACCTCGTTGTTGTTGACTGCCAAGGTTCAGGAAACCGAGGGCGGAATCCGCCAAGTTGCGTCCGAGCTCGACGTTGTTGGGGTAAAGGGAAAACAGCGCGCCTCGTCGCACATGGGAAACATTACTTGAGAAAACGGTAATGGAGCGATTCCATGAATCCTGCAAAACCAATGGTAAAACGGCTGACTCATCCACTGTCGTCGAATCTTGAGGCAGCCATAGGGCGTCTTTTTTGGAATCGGCGTTTAACAGAATGTCCTGATAGTGATGAACTGCGGTTCTCAAATCCTGGGCCTCCTGTGCAATGAGTTCTATACCTTGCGATTTGGCTGCGGCGCGAGCGAGACGCAAAAGCCACCCATTTTGACGGGGATCGTATACGACGAATATCCGCCTAATGGACGGCGTCAGAGTTTTCAGTTGTTCGAAGAGTAAGGCGGGGTCCGGCGCCAAGCTGAAAACGGACAACACTCTAGGTTCTGGATTGGGTTCCGATATTACGCCGCTGGCTACCACGCTGATGTCCGCATCCAAGTCCTTGGCGATTTTTAGTCCGTGGCGCCCTAGCGCGATGACCACTCGAATATTATGCCGTCGCAGTTCGGCGAGCAGCCCCTGTTTATTGAAGTCTCGGCCGACGGGATAGCTCATTAGTCCCGACTTTGCTTGGACTTCGATCCCCTCGATGATTTTCGTGAAAACGCTACGATAAGGCTCCTCGATGTCTGGGTAAATGACGGCGATCGGACCTTGGACGGAATTCAATGCGACTTTTACAGAGTCTGGGCGTTTTACAAGCGTAGGCGGGTCATTTAACACTAAACTGGAAACGTATTGCGCGGGAAACACATAAGCGGCTTTTTGAGTCGCCGCGATGCTTGGGGATATGTGCTGGGCGTGAACGAGAGGAACCCATCCCAAGGCGTATAGGAGGATAGTAATGGCTGCCTTGGCGACAAGGCGCCGTCGCGAGATTTCACGCCGTTTTGTCAAGGATTGTCCGAAGTTATTCCATCGCCAAATTACTTATGAACGCGAAAGCGGTGCGCGGACAGTACAAATAGTACGGCAAGCGACGCTAACAAAGTGCACGATTAATTTGAAAAGGGCGTCAAATTTGAAAGCGCGCTTCTACAAAGTAGGAACGCCCGGCGAGAGGGAAGTCGTTGGCGATTAACCCCGGCGCCGGACTCGGTTCGCGTGCGTCGGCATTAAACAGATTGCGCACGGAGAACGCAAAATTCCAGGGACTGGTTCGCTGATCGGTGCGTAGTGTGAGGTCGACGGTGCTGTAGTCGGGGACATTCGGACGGGTATCCCCAAACTCGCGCTTACGGTCCGCGATCCAATTAACCTGCGGGTGCACGCTCCATTCGGGTTTAAAGCGCCAGTCGGTACGAATATAAAGGTGATTTCGGGGGGCGTTCCCCGCGTCTGCATGGTTGGTGCGATCGATAGAGCGTTGATATGCATAGTTGCCAGCAATGCGTACGTTTTTTGTAAGATCCCAATTGGCTTCCAGTTCGAAGCCAGCGCCGCTTCGCTTACCCGTATTTCGCATGGTTTTTGTGCCGGTCGGATCGGTTACTGGCTGGATAATGTCTTTCATTTGATATTGAAATAGATTGAGTCCAGTTTGAAGTTTGTTAGATGCTTGCCAAGATAAAGCGAGCTCGACCGTGTCTATGATTTCTGGCTTTACATCGCTATTGCCAAGTAGAACCGGATTATTGATGTTGTAAAGGTCAATAAAAGTGGGCGCCCGAAACGCTCGTCCATACAGCATCTTTGCTGTCAGATTGTAGGCAGCCTCCCAAACGGCCGCTAGACGAGGATTGGTTGTTCCGCCAAAGTCCGAGTAGTGGTCGTAACGTAAGCCGGTGGTGAGGTACCAGTCTTTGGCGAAAGACCATTCGTCTTGGGCGTAAACATAAACGACTTTTCGTAAATGAGGCGTCATGAATGGCGCGATGTTGGTGACGTCCGTGATTCCAGTTGAAAGTGGAACGGGGGTGGCGTTAGTGCTACTTAACGATTCAAAATTCTTGCTTTCTTGAACCTTGTACAGGTTTAGATGTTCGGCGCCGGCGCCAATCCGCACGCTGTGATTCTGAAATCCGGCATAAAGCGCCGACACATTCAATCGATATTGTTTTTCGTACTTGTATGGGTTGCCGATCACACCATTGGGAAACGTTCGGCCCGCTCCAAAGCTGGCGCCGGGAGGAAATAATACGAGATCGTGTTCATCGGAAAAGTAGTGGTAGCTTCCTTGTACTGAAACATCCCAGTCTTTTGCGGGCTGTGCGTTCAGGTAGGCGATATCGGTATTAAAGCGTTGTCCTTCCGCATGCCCTCGGGGGTCCAATGCCTGAGCGATGCCCGTTCCTGTTCCTACATCGCGGCGGCCTTGATAACCGGCCCGCCAGCGCAACTTTTTGTAGGACAAATCAATTTGCGCATCGTAGGCTTCACGTTGGACGTTGACGTGGCTGGGAGCGGCGGAAACATTCGTCCCAAATACCCGATCCACTCCCGTTTGGCGATCGGCGGTAACCGTTTCCTGCTGACCATTCGTGGAGCCGGTTCGAAGAAAAAACGCCATGTTCACTGCTCCGACCGCGCCGCCGTACTGTATCCAGGCGTCATTGCTGTCGAAGGACCCTAGACGGACACCGCCTTGTAAGCCTTGAATCTCCCTCGTTGTCTTGGTAATGATATTTATTACCCCGGAGAAAGCATCCGCCCCATAGAGAGCCGATCCGGGCCCCCTGATTACTTCGATACGCGCGATATTTTCCACGGGCATCCCGGCCCAAACTTGACTGCGGTTGCCGTTGAACACCATTTTTAACGGAACGCCATTAATCAGGAGAAGGACCTGAGGGTTGAACTCTCCATAAATGCCACGAATCGTATAGATTGGATTGTATTGCCCGCTGGAAATGGCGACATGAAGACCGGGCACCGTTTCCAATACCTGATCAAGATCGGTTGCTCCCATGGACTGGATATCCGCATCAGTGATCACTGTGGCTACGGAGGGGGCGCGAGTCACTAACTGGCGAGACCCGGTGGCGATCGAGACAAAGGCTTTATCGCCATAGGAGAGAGCCAGCTCTTCCTCTTCCAACGATTGTGAGAATACTGCGCCGCTCCAAGCAAATACAAACGTAGCGAGTATCTTGTGCGCCTGGGAATATCTCATCGCCGCTCCCTTTGCTTTTTTTTGAGTCCGTGAATCGTCGCATGGGAAGCGGCTTGAATCAAACTATTTAAGTTCTTGGTTCTTTTCCTCGGTGACGTCGTCCCAACGGCGGGGATCCGTTCCTTCGTAATGAATATCGTCACAACTTAGCGGGAACAACGCGCCTTCGTTATTTTCGCGTGCTTCAAGATAGCAGGGGGGCATTCCGGCGAGAAACATGGGGACCCTGAACATATGAAATTCCAGAACGCTAAAACCTAAGTCAGCGCAAAGCGCCGCAGTGATGGCTGCGTAATTCATATGCAAGCGCGTATGAATAGACAGGAGAATTTTTTCCACCTCAAACGCAAGCGCAACGTGCGGCCCTTGGGCCAAGCCGAGGCGTTCCGCCAGTTTCAGCAGCCATGGAATTCTCTCGTCGATTGCATCGATAGGTCGGCCATATCCAAGAACGCGGCGTTCGCGCGCCTCGGTCTTCACCAAGGTTTCCAGATCATCTCCCTGATTAACCCTTTGCTGAATACGTAGAAAGAATTCAATCGCTCTCACCCCGGCTTGGCCGCCATAAATTGCCGCCTCGGAAACTGCGAGGGCAGCCGAGATTCCTAAAGCAGGCGTGCTTCGGGCGGTTCCCGCAAGCGCGGCCACGCGATTGTTCCATAGTCGCGCATCCGGATAGCTCGTATAGACCCAAATGGCGTGTAAAAGCTCAATCTGCGCCGGTGAGAACCGGCGACCGGTAATGCCGAACACCAATAGTTCCATCCAGTCCATCTCTCGGAGATCGGCGTGCAGATCGCACCCCCGGAAGACCGCACGACTACCGGGAAAACAGGCCCCCATACGCGTTTTGAGCACCCCTGACGTGCTTTGCAATTGTCGTGGATTGGTCATCAGACTTTTTCCTGAGGGTCGTCTAACAGCTCCACGTCGAAAAATGGAAAGTGTTTATGGCTATACTGGCGTTGCTCAAGCGCATGCGCAGCGGCTCCGGGCAACCGTAAAAGGAGATGTAACATTTCTCCTTGTTCTGGCGTTAATCCCAAGTCCATCCATGCGGCTGCCGTTACGCCTGTTAGGGCGAGTGGATGGGCGGCCGCCGCCTCCAGCGCTGGCTGGTTTCCTTCAAGCCAGCGCAAGTAGGGGCCTGAACTCAGTCGAGCTAAATAGGATAGGGTTTGTTTGACAGGCGTTGTCGCGCCGACGCCGTGGGGATCAAACCCGGGCGGGTGTTCAGCGTTCGGCCAGATATCGGAGGAGTCCGTATTCTGAAAACCGAGTTGGTGTCTCCACTTGTCTAAATCCGTACCGCAAGCGACCCAATTCTCCATAGCGAGAAATATCTCGCGGCTCCCACCGTTTTGGCCGGCGCCTACCGCTAGCGCCGCAATAAGGCAAGACGCTGCGGTCGAACCGCCCACGCCTCCGCACATCGCTGCATGCACGGCCGCATCGCGCGGCCCTGGGTTAGCCAAGGCTACCGCCACTGCCTCCAGCAATGAGGCGTCGGAAGGCGAAGGCCGATCGCCGCGGAATAAAAGAAAAAGCATGTCTACCCAACGTGCTTTTCCCAGCATGTCACCGTAGACATCGTATCCGCGGCAGTATGCAATGCGAGTGGCGAACGGATTGGTGGGCTCGGGACGTTCAGACCATATTTGAGACCTGACGGGGACTTGATTCATTGGAATCTCCATTGAAGTCCTCGGAAACAAAAAAGGCTGTTTGAAAAGGGACGTCCTTTACAAATACCGCTTGCGCCGCTAACGATCAATGCGACCTCGTTCGATTGTTTTCTCATATTTATTTTATCGAGCCCAAAGTTTTCATGCGTAAGTTCATGGGGGGCGTTTCTTCACCATCAATGCGCACATCCAACAATGTTGGACCTTTCCGCCACAAGATCGCCTCGAAATCGAGCAATTCCAGGTCTTCTGGTCCATGAATTACATGCGCGGGGATACCCATCGACTCAGCTTGCATACGGTAATCCACTCGCGGCAACTCAAAGCCGATAGGCTCCGCTCCGGATAAACGCTGTCCGTGCTTCACCATGCCTAACGCGCTGTCATTGAGGATAACGAAAAGCACTGAGAGTCGTTCGGCGGCGGCGACCGAAATTTCCTGTCCATTCATTAGATAGCTTCCATCGCCAGTGATACAGACCACGGGACCGAGGGATGCAGCGCGCGCGATTCCTATCGCGGCGCCAATGGCCCAACCCATCGGTGCGAAGTCCATTGTCATTCGAAGCCAACCGGCGCCTTTACGGCGCTCATTCTCGGGGGGCTCCGCGCCTTGGACGGGCCAGCGATTGGCTCGCCGATCATGAAGGTTCAGATAGTGAATCGCCCATGCCGTGCTATTGCCCGCGTCGGCCACAAAGCGGGTGGTTGGCGGACACCGTCGCGATAACTCCAACATTAGGCGTTGCGGCTTGATGGGCGTCGCGTCGGAAATCATTTTTTCTGGTTCGTGGAGCGTTACTTGAGAATCGGATATTTCTATCTCCCCCAGTTCCATTACATCGTAATTCGCGGCGGCGCTTTTTTGTAGCGCCATGACCAAGCGCTCGCATACGGACCGGATGGAGCCTCGGACGTGAAGTCGGGCCATCGGTGAGCGCATAAGATGCTCTTCGGACGAATCGATATGAACAAGGCGATCATTTAACACAGTGTCCGACCATGCGCCGCTGGTCCATTCCCGAAGGCTCGCGCCAATGGCGAGAATTAAATCGGGTCTGCCGCGCAGCAGCATATCCGCGGAGCGATGGCCGGCAAAGCCGAAGACGCCTTGATAAGCTGGATGTCGGGGATTAATGAGCCCTTTCGCATCGGGCGTCGTAATGAAGGAGGCCTTCGTCAAATCCACGAGTTTAAGGATGGGTTCGATCGCCTCGGCGCATCCGCTGCCAATAAAGAAAACGATGCGATTGGCGTCGTTGATCATGGCTTTTAGATCCTGCACTGCGTCTTCGTCGACCAAGGAGGTGTTTCGTTGTAATAGCGCAGCGAGATTATATCCAGGGATTCGGCGCTCCGATTGCGCGCGAAGGATATCTACCGGAATTGAAAGATGCGCGGGACCATGTGGCGTTTGGTAGGCGCGCATTAAGGCGTTGACCAACTTGTTCTCCAGTTGAGCTTGGTGGGATATGAGCGAGTTGTAACGAGTGCAATGGCGAAACATGCCTACGGTATTGACGCCGGTGCAGGCGGAGTCCTGTAGGGCGCCCTTGCCGAATGAGGGGAGTGCGGGTTGTCCGGTAATCGCAAGTAGCGGAACGTCGTTGTCATAGGCGCAAGCAACACCGGTGATCAAATTCGTCGCGCCTGGGCCGGATGTGCTTACACAAACCCCAATCTTTCCCGTCTCGCGCGCGTAGCCATCCGCCATGTAGGCGGCGCCGGCCTCGTGTCGCGCAACAATCGATCGAGGTCCCCCGCGCCTTTCGCTGCGTGCAAGTGCGTCATAAAGCGGTTCGACCGCACCGCCAGGTACGCCGAAAACGTACTCTACGCCAACCATCTCTAAGTAAGAAATAATCAAGTCCGACGCTGTGGCGCTACTGGCGGCCGGGTCTTCAGTCTGAAACGTAGGGTGTAACGGTGAGCACGCATCCATTGTTCTTATCCTTTTGTTTTTTTCACGTTAGGGCGAGCACGGTCGGTACTAAAAGATGAATATTGCCGCTATGCGATTGCGAGAGAATCGTCGCTACCGCCTTGAGTCCATAAGCGGCGCTAATCCGCATTAAGTATCGGCTAATCCTGGAAGCGGACGGGGTGGCGCAACCAATGCAGGACGCGCTGAGTGAAACTAAACCGACCAAAATTCCAGAGCGCGAAGTATCGACAACTACCTGTTGATGCACAGTGAACCAGTTCACAGAATACGATCGCCGTCGCTGGGAGATCAAGGGATTAGGTAGAGACGAATTGGGCTATTCATCGTGTTTTATCGCGGGATCGCATAAGCGCAACCTCTTTGGGTTTGCTATATCTGATATAGCAATGTTTGAAATGGATCGCATCATGTGATTTTCCATCGGAAGATTGAATTTGCTGGATGTAAGCGCTGCACTTATCTTCCTATGGGAAGATGTGTTTTGGAAGTCGAATCACAAATCATTTTCACTTCAAATGGAGCAGATTAGATAACGATCTCTGCCTAGAGATCGTCATGCGGGCGCGCATTGTGGGATTTATTCAGGTTTACATGCTTCCAAGGCTACGGCGCTGACCGTGGCGCGCTGACATAGACTCCGTGAATCGCGATCATTCGCTTGTTGTGCTTTGATTTCGGTTGTGAGTTGTGTTTCCGTGGCGACGTCATGCATTTAGTTCGGCTGGAAGAAAGACGTTAGTTTTTTCGAATCTGATATTGGAATATTTTGTGCATTTTTATCCTGTCAGTCTCATTTTCGGCTCAAAGATCATGAAGGATATATGGGGCATGGCTTAGGATGGTTGATTGGATGAAAACAATGCCGAATCTCCATCGAGGCGTGTTAGACAACCCGGGTTTTAGGATTGCATGCGTATTAGGCGCCATGGCGGTGCTGCTAATGTTTGGCGTGGCGGGACTTGGCCATGGCGGAATGGCGTCTACCAACGGGGATGCTCGCTTCCTCTACGTCGCGGGGCAACTGTGGCAAAGCGGGCTAAGCGCGTATGGGCAGGAGAATGCGTTAACGTTAAGCGTTCATCCCGACCTCGTGGATGTGGTAAGTCGCTATGACTTCGCATACCCGGCCATCATTGCGCCACTTTGTCTTTTACTCGCGTCATTTCCCTGGGACCAAGCGAAATTGCTAATGACTTGCATCAATGTCTCAGGGGCCTTGATGCTTGGATTGCTCGTTGCGCGTCTTGGCCTTCGGGGCATCCCTACCTCAAGTGGAGCAAGATGGTTGATGGCGGCGTTTGTTATCGGCAATCTTACGACCGCCTATGTTGTGTGGGCGGGACAGACGACGATACTCGTTTCTGTAGCTTTGATTGCAGGATGGCATTTTATCCGCAGCGGTAAGTCTGTGTTGGGAGGCGCCTTGATTGGCGTTACCTTGCTCAAGCCGCAGTTAGTGTTTGGGGTATTCCTGTGGTTGATATTGGAGCGACGTTGGAAAACGCTCGTGACGGCAGCCGGAGTCGCCCTATTGCTCGCCATTTATCCAATTTCAATTATTGGCCCGATCGATTTACTTGAAAATTGGTATATGGCGATCTCGCACTATCCTGCGGCCAGTTACAACTCGCTCGGCTCGAGAATGGTGTTCGGCGTTCAGAGCATTCTGCATGCCTTGGGAGTACCCGCGCCTGGGTGGACGCCATTCGTGTCAATTGTCTTGATTGGCGCGCTATGGCGCATTCGAACAAAACTGATGCCGGACGATATATTGCCATTGTTGGTCGGTGTGACTCTACTTTTCGGCTATGCGCATGGATATGATTTGATCATTGTTCTAACGCCCATGATTCCTGCATTTTTTTATCATTTGTCCGGTCGTCCGTTAGCATCCGCAATGGGCTTCTGCTTGTTCCTGCTTTTTACTTTGCCAAATAGTCTTCTTGAACCAACTGGTGTTCCCGTGCTGTTGCATATGCGCGTCCTCGTCCTTGGCGTTGGATTGATCTGGCTGTTCTTGCTGAGCAAGGCGCGAGCGACTGGTCGACGCGTATTAAGGTCTGTGAATGATATGGAAAGGTTGGAAGGGCGTGGGGCCGTGTGAAAGTGAATCGGCCATGAAAGGACGCGAATCTGCTTCAGTAGAATCGATGAGGCGATCGAAATTCATTTCAAATGCGCGTCGGTTCATAGGCTTCGCAGGCGCGGGCGCCGTGGCGACATTTGCGCATTATTCGATCCTCATAATATTGGTGCAAGTTGGCGAATGGGATTCCACGCCTGCTTCGGCATTGGGCGCCGTTTGCGGCGCCTTCGTGAGTTATGTGCTTAATTACCGATACGTCTTCTACAGCGCAGCGGGACATGCCGACGCAATGCGCAGGTTTTTTCTAATCGCCGGCAGCGGATTGATGCTGAACACTGTATTTATGTGGATTGGCGTGAAAGGTGTTGGTCTTCACTATCTGTTAAGCCAGATCGTGGCGACAGTGCTGGTCTTGTTCTGGAGTTTTGCGGCGAACCATAAATGGACGTTCGGACGCGCTCATGGATAGAAAGCGTCTTAAGGATAACGGTCAACGGCTGAGCCCGGAAAGAAAGACGCGAATCTCTATCGTCGTGCCGGTTTATAACGAGCAAGATGTTCTGCTCGAATTCCATAGACGACTATCGCCGGTGCTTACCTCCACTGAGTTGTCGTATGAAATTATCTACGTCAATGACGGCAGCACCGATGCGACGCTGGCGGTGATACAGCAAATGAAGCGGGATGATGGCCGAGTGGCGCTTCTCGATCTTAGTCGAAATTTTGGTAAGGAAATCGCTCTGACAGCAGGGCTCGATTACGCCGGAGGCGAAGCGGTTGTAGTGATCGATGCGGATCTTCAGGATCCACCGGAGTTGATCCCCGAACTTATCTCGGGATGGCGTGATGGATATGACGTGGTTTATGCAACGCGAACCTCGCGCGAAGGTGAGACATTCTTTAAAAAAGTAACATCGCGGTGGTTCTATCGCCTTATTCAGAAACTTTGCAAGTTCGATGTTCCAGCCGACACTGGCGATTTTCGACTGCTAAGTCGCCGCGCTGTTGACGCCATCAGGCAGTTGCGCGAGCAACACCGCTTCATGAAAGGATTGTTCGCCTGGATCGGCTATCCTCAGACATCCATTCACTACTGTCGATCGCCTCGATTCGCGGGAAAAACAAAATGGAACTATTGGAGACTATGGAACTTCGCGCTGGAAGGAGTTACATCGTTCACCATGGCGCCGCTGCAGATCGCGACCTACTTCGGGCTGGCGGTGGCCGCTTGCGCATTCGCGTACGGCGCCTTGATTATTATCAAGACGTTGTTGTTCGGCAATCCTGTGCCGGGATACCCATCATTGATGGTGGTGGTGCTTTTTCTCGGCGGTGTTCAACTTGTCGCGGTTGGTATTATTGGAGAATACCTCGGGCGGATGTTTGACGAGACCAAAGGTCGACCTTTGTATTTGGTTAACGCATATAACCCGCCGACGCCTGACGGTCGAATTCATGTGGATATTTCAAGAGCGAACGTTGATGCGGCGAATCAACCGGATGCGGACATCTCCAGAGTGCGTAAATATTCCTGATAGGCGGCATAAAGCGAAGGCCCCTTTGATAGAGCGAGCCGACGATGAATCGAGAAACGGCGGGTGTCGCAGGTATTTCGGGGAGCATGCTCCCTGCCTGCGAAACGGTTTTCGCGCGTAAGCGAAAACGCGCCCTGCAAGGGTGTTGAGTAACGGCGGTTCATATTCGGTTCGCGTAGTAACTTAATCAGAGGTTCTCTAATGTGGCTGATCCACGCTGTAAATTCATTAACTTCCACGTTGTAAACATAACACTTCAACTCCTCTTGCAATCATGCCCGGGCATCGTTCAGGGCTTCTCTTAAGCCTGCTTCGCAAAACATCATCCGGATCTGAAAGCCATGCGCGCCCGACGATATAAATCGTGCGATGCGACCGTGACAACGGAATATTTTCCAGTAGGTTGCCGACGTTACTGTTATTCACCACAACCTTCCGCGCCGGATACGTTATGAATCGCCTTTGCGGCCAATGAAATGCAGCCAACAGCGCCATTTCATGAGAGGTGATTAGTATCTGCTCTTCTACGGGAACGTTCTTATCAAGCCATTTTCCCAGTGTGTGAATGTCTTCGCGGCCGTGTCCCGGATTCCTGACATGGATAGCCGTTGCCGTCGCCATGACAAAGAGTAGCAAAGCCGTGGCAATGAGGCCCGGCTTGTCCGATAGGCTACGCGGAGCGCCCATCGCGATGAATACGATAAGCGCGGGAACGGCCGCAATCGCGTAACGAGGATTCACGCCGATGTGAAGGATGAGGCTGGCCACGAATGGTCCGATGACAACGGCGCACACTATGATCGCCAACAGGAGTAGATATCGCAGAGGGAGCGAGCGAATCGCGGTGACGCCAATGACAAGCAGGGCGACTAATCCGACGAATGCGAACGGGGCATAGGGCAGGGCGGCGCGTAGCCCCTCTTTGTGCAGTTCCTCCGAGCTTGGAAGCAGGGTGTACCCGGAAATTAGAGACCAGACCAATCCCGGTAGAGCGATGAGGCCAATGTCGTACGATGTGCCGGCGTAAGGGGTGCGGAGGATCCAGGCGGCGTACAGAGGCCCCAGAATCAGAAGCAGGCTTACTGCCATTGCGAAGGCCCACGAACGCCATTGTCGCCATGCAAGCAGAACCAATATTCCGAGTTCGGCGACAACAAAGAACAGCGCGTAGTAATGAGTGGCAAGCAATGCGGCATTCACGATGACGAACGCGGTTCCAAGCCTTGCGGGAGCCGACGCGCCGATGGCCGAGAGGTAGCGAACGAGCAGGAGCATGTTGATTGCTGCGAGAAGGCCAAGAAGCGGATACATGCGCGCCTCCTGACCGTGCTGAAGTAAATACGGCGAGATCGCCGTGAACACTGCAGCCCACCGCGCCGCGGACCGATCTTTGATAGACCAGGCGATCGAGGCGGTCAATGGAACGAGCAAGACGGAAAATATCGCGCTAGGCAATCGAAGCGAAAAGGCCGTGTCGCCGGCAATTAAACTCCATGCTTTGATAATTAGAAAATAGAGCGGCAAATGGTTGTCGGCGACTATCGCATCGATCAAATCACGCCAAGGCAATCTAATCAACGACGCGGTAAACGTTTCATCAAACCACATTGCGGCGTCGCCAAGTGTGGTGAGCATTAGTGCGATTGAAATCAACACCGCTATCGATACAACGGGATCCAGGTTACTGACATAGGCACGCCAACCGGCGCCATGAGTGGACATGGGCCTCGCCGGATTTGACGCTGCAATAAATTCCAATGATGTGCGTAGATTTTTCATTGCGTCGATAAATTAATAGTTAATCAGAACTAATTACATCTTAGATGAATGCGCCCTGTTATTTGCGCGCCGCAATGCTAGAAAGAAAGTACAGCGCGTCGATGTAATGCGGACGCGCGCCGCTTTCGAACGTAAGTACTTGTGCAAAAGTCTTTCAGCAAAGCGCGTCGATGCAGACAGTACACAGTTAGTACGGCAAGGAGAGCTAAGCAGGGGTTTCGAGCAGCATGCTGCGAGCCTGCGTAGCGGCTGTCCGATGCAGCGGACAGCGCACCCTGCAAGGGCAACGCCGCTGGAAGACTTTTGCACAAGTACTTATTCAAGATCTATAGCAAGCGAGAAG
>DATLHW010000205.1:0-2797 GCA_035539675.1 Burkholderiales bacterium
CAGCAAAGCAACGGATTTACCGTTTGCTGACCACTTGAACGAAAACTCACTTTCTTCCGGATTCTTGATAATGGCTGCTGGGCTTGCAATGTTTCTCGACAGCGGTGGGGCATCACCTGTTTTTTTAGCCTTTTTCCAGTCAACCTTTTCTACCGGCGCGACGCGTGAGTACGCGATGGCGTCCTTCTCCGGCATTTCGGTTCCTGGCTTTGTTAGATAGAGATACGCCACTTTCTCATCATCCTCGAACACAGCAATACGATCTGACGCTGCATTGCGAGACTGAATAAAGATGCCTTTAGCCATCGAAGAGGAAGCGGTTACAAGAAGCACCAATGCGACGAATGTGGCTCTGAACATGACAAGTCCTCCGGAAGTGCGAGATTACGAAGAAACGATAAATACAGCCATTCGATTACTTGTTGCACGAACTTACACTTAAGCGGATTGATATACACATCGTCGATATATACGGAAAGCATCTCTATGCTCAATAAGAGCCTCCCAGCATGCCGTCATGCAAGCCAAACTCAAGGCGGCAGCGGCAGACAGTACAACTAGCACGGCGAGTCAACAAACACCACTATAAGCCGGCGCCTTTTCGCCGTCACCGAATATCGCAACAGACGCTACTTAACTAGACTGTTAGTATCTCCATAGAAATCCTGGTCGCCATGCATTTCCTATCGTCACCTCAACACAGCCATGGAAAACCGTTGCATCGCTGCTTCGCCTTTCTCGCCGCCGGCTTTTTTTTAATCGTCGCCGCCCCTGCCAGCTCTCAGCAAACCTACGATCGCGACAACGCCGCAGTCACCACAAGCAGTAGTGGAAACTTGTATGTCGCAGGCTCCACTGTCCGCCTTGAAAGCGATGTGCCCGGCGATCTCTTCGCTGCTGGTGGGAACGTCACAGTTAACAAATTGGTCGGCGAGGATGCGGTTATCGCAGGAGGCGAGGTCAATGTCGATGCGCCAGTCGGCGAAGACCTGCGAGTAGCCGCTGGAAATGTCGCGGTTGGCGGCCAGATCGGCGGCGACGCCGCCATCGCCGGCGGGAAAGTAAATATTACGCGCGACGCAAAAATCGCCGGCGATGCATGGCTTGCGGGCGGCGAAGTTCGCGTCAATGGCGCAATTGGAAAAGAGCTTAGAGTTTACGGAGACGAGATCGTCGTTGCAGGAGAAGTCACTGGCGACGCGCGGCTAAGAGGACGCAGAATCGCGATTGCGCCCGGCGCCGTCATCAACGGCGAGCTACAGTACATGAGCCCGAACGACATCGTCATATCGCCGGACGCACGCATTGCCGGCAAGATTCTGCGCGAGCCTGAGCCTGACCGTTGGATTACAAAAGAACAACGGCATGGAATCTCAATCTTTCTGAGCGTCGTATGGCTTGTGGGGCTCATCGCGGCGGGCGCGCTGCTCCTGCTCCTGTTTCCCAACCTGACCCGCCGCACAGAATCCAATATGCGTGCGGCCCCACTGAAAAGCCTTGGTCTCGGTAGCGCCATTCTGTTCGCAGCGCCGCCGATCATCATCCTCCTTTTCGTCTCCGTTATCGGGATTCCCGTCGCCTTGGTCCTGCTCGCAACGTACGCCATTCTTTTACTGATCGGCTATCTCACCACGGCGGCCTTCATCGGGGACCGTATCGCGCGGTTGGCGCGCAAGAGCGCTGAATTGACGACGGGATGGCGTATCGCCTCGATGGCGCTCGCCCTCATTCTTCTCACGCTGGTCGGCGCCATTCCCTTCCTCGGCGGATTCATCATACTCATCGCATTGCTTTTCGGCTTAGACGCCTTCGTGCTGCAACTGTTCCAGCGCTATCGGTCGGAGGGCGGCGTTCCCGATGCCTCTTAATAATCGAGCGCGGTAGATACTATGAATCAGGCGAGTCGATTGCTGATTAATCCTTAAAATGAGTTTGCAATTTCGCGGGTCTGGTTGACTGCCGGGTTGGGCCATAGAGATAGCTTTATGCTGCTTCGGCGTGCAGTTTCAATCCCAGAGCCCCAATCACCTTGAGAATCGTATCGAAATCAGGATTGCGTTCTCCAGAGAGCGCTTTATATAAGCTTTCGCGTGAAAGACCGGCATCACGCGCAACTTGAGACATGCCCCTTGCGCGGGCAATATCCCCTAACGCTTTTGCAATAAATGCCGCGTCGCCATTGGCTTCTTCTAAGCAGGCTTCTAAGTAAGCCGCCATCTCCTCGGGAGTTCGGAGATGTTCGGCGACATCGTAGCGGGTGGTTTTGGTTTTTTTCATCATGGGTTCCTACAGGTTGCGTGCGAGGCGCAAAGCAGTTTTGATGTCGGTGGCTTGAGTACTCTTGTCGCCGCCTGCCAGCAGAACCACTATTTCGCGTCCGCGCTTGGTGAAATACACCCGGTAACCGGGACCGTAATTGATCCGCAACTCGGAGACACCCTCGCCAACCGGTTTTACATCTCCAGCATTTCCTGCCGCTAAGCGCTCAACCCTGGCTAAAACACGCGCCCGTGCTTGAATGTCGCGTAGCTCATCAAGCCACTGCACGTAATTCTCAGTCTTGCGAATCTCAATCATGGAATAAATGTAGCCTCATGGCTACATGTTGTCAAATGCTGATTCTGAGTTCACCAAACTGCGGGACGCCCAACGCATCAACCTAAAAACGGCGATTACCCCGTCTGTGGACAAGGCAACCCCCTCGCTTGAGGCGGCGCAAGCCAGTTGAATCCGGTTACGGCGGTGGCGATGTGCTGACACACGCGCTGCCAGACGGAAGTCGAAGTCAATTGCTCCG
>DATLHW010000206.1:0-7091 GCA_035539675.1 Burkholderiales bacterium
TCGCCACAGAATAACCGCGCCAATAAAAATCAGCCCGAACAGCGACCGATAAAAAACCATCTCCAATGCTGAGAAATATTCGCCGCCTAACTTGACGCAGGTACCCATCACAGCGAAGAGCAACCCCGCGACGAGCATCCAAGAAGATTTCATAGGGCGACGAGACGATTAGATATCGATTTCGGCAATAACCGGCGCATGATCAGAAGGCCGCTCCAATTTCCGTGGCGCTCGATCGATCGTGGATGACTTGCACTTCGCAGCCAATGGCTCCGTCAACAAAATGAGATCAATTCGCAGTCCCATGTTGCGGCGAAACGCCATCATTCGGTAGTCCCACCAACTGAAAGTCTTTTCCGGCTGTTCGAAAAGCCGAAAGCTATCCTTCAACCCCAGCCGCTCCAAACCACGGAGCGCTTCCCGCTCCGGCTCTGACACCAACACCTGCCCTTCCCAAGCCTTGGGATCGTGAACATCCCGGTCCTCCGGCGCGATGTTGTAATCGCCAAGCAAGGCGAGTTGCGGATATTTCGTCAACTCCTCCTTCAACCAGGCATGTAAACCAGCGAGCCATTTGAGCTTGTACTGATACTTATCGGAATCGAGGCTTTGCCCATTGGGAAAGTAGCCGCATACCACGCGGACGCCTTGATATGTTCCATAGATAACCCGCTTCTGCTCATCGTCGAAACCAGGGATGCCCATCCCGATTTCCAACAACGGCTCACGCGACACGATGGCCACGCCGTTATAAGTTTTCTGTCCTGAAAATACGACGTGATAACCGGCCTCCTGAATCTCCGACGCCGTGAAGTTACGGTCCTCCAGCTTCGTTTCTTGAATACAGAGTACGTCCGGCTGATGGGCGGTTAACCAATCGAGAACATGGGGCAGGCGGACTTTGAGGGAATTAACATTCCAGGTTGCGATTTTCATACAAGTCACTGTGAATCGGAAAAGGGGGCCAGTATCATGCCGAGTTATGATCGACGGCAACCCCCAACAACTATTCGAAGGCATACACATGCGTTGCGAGAAGCCCGCCTTCCTGGAGTTTTTCGCTGGCAGCGGCTTGGTCGCACATGCGCTTCAGCCTTATTTCAAAGCCGCTTGGGCAAATGATAATTGCGACAAAAAGGCCGCCGTATACGTCGCCAATCACGGCAAAAAACACTTCCATCTTGGCTCAATCGCGGCGGTCCGGGGCAACGATTTGCCGTACGCGGATTTGGCATGGGCAAGTTTTCCCTGCCAGGATCTTTCTCTCGCCGGGTTAACCGCCGGCATACACGGCAAGCGCAGCGGCTTGGTATGGGAATGGCTGCGAATCATGGACGAAATGCCGACTCGGCCTCCCGTGCTGGTTGCGGAGAATGTTAGCGGCCTCGTATCGGCGACCGGAGGAAATCACTACCGCTCGCTGCACGAGGCTCTGCGAATCCGAGGCTACCGCGTGGGCGCCGTGTTGCTGGACGCAGTGTATTGGGTGCCTCAATCTCGTCCTCGCGTTTTTGTCATTGCCGTTCAACAAGGCGTCGACATCCCAAACCTCCTTTTGGCTCCAGGTCCAACCTGGGCGCATACAGACGCCGTGATAAAAGCGGCAAAGGGGGTGAAGGACTGGTTATGGTGGAATATCCCCGCGCCGCCGCCACGACGACAGAACCTCGCCGACATCATCGAATGGGAGGCGGAATGCCATGATGACGAGTCCACCCTGCGCAACCTCAATCTAATCCCCGCGCATCACAAGACCAAACTAAGCGCCGCCAAGACCCTCGTTGCGCCAGGATACAAACGCACTCGAAAAGAAGGTCAAATGCTGGAGTTGCGCTTCGATGGTGTTGCCGGATGCCTGCGTACGCCCGGGGGAGGCAGCAGTCGACAGTTCCTCATTCTGAAGCGTGATGGCAAGTTGGCGACGCGTTTGCTGACAGTTCGCGAAACTGCGAGATTGATGGGCGCCCCTGAAACGTATCGACTACCGGGTTCTTACAATGACGGGTACAAAGCAATGGGGGATGCGGTGGCCGCGCCTGTAGTCCGCCATTTGGCGGAGTGTCTTTTGGCTCCACTGACGAGTTTAGAACATCGAGAAACTACGGCGAACCAAAAATGATGAGGCCCGCATATGTGCGGGCCTCATCATTTTCAGCAAACCAAGATTAGATCATGGCTTGGCGGGAGGCGTTCCACCGCTCTCAGCCGCTGGCGGCTGAGTTTCCGCCGGTGCTGGCGCCGGAGCAGGCTTGTTGGCCGCAGGTGATGGCGGCGCTTTCGCCTTCGAGTCCGGCGTTATCAATGCCGTCTTCGGATAACCCGCCGCATCCAGCGCCGCACTCCAACTACCCGCCTCGAATCCTTTAACAGGACTATTACTACCCACTACCAGCACAGGAACTTCCACCGCGCCAACCAGCTTCTTTAATGCATCCGCATCGGCTGGCGAGCTTTCAGGGTTCTTGGTTGCAAATGGAATGCCTCGCTTGGACAACAACTGCCGAGCGTCATCGCAGGGAGCCCCACAATTATTTGCGTATAGCGTGACAGGATTTTTCTTGGCGGCGTCGCGAGCGGCGTACGACATTTTGTCGAAATCGATGCTGCTCTTTCCCAGCTTTTTCAATTCTGCATCTTTGGCGCTGGGCGGCGGCGGCATATCGGAGTAATGAACCTTGCCGTTATTGTCTACCCAGCGGTAAACCTCGGCGGCGTGAACAACGCCTATCGCCAGCAACATCCCCGTTGTAAATATTAAAAGTTTTTGCATGCCCTTATCTCCCTATCGAAACCTACCGAACGGATAAAGCCGCCTCCGCGGAGCCACTCTCAAAATTGAAATGGCCCCTTTTTATTAATATTTAATACATTACCGCATCACGCCGCTTCCAACATGCCGTTATGCCTCAGCAACGCCTCAATCTTCGGCTCACGGCCTCTGAATGCGACGAACGACTCAAGCGCCGGCCGGCTACCTCCCATCGCAAGCACTTCGCGCAGGAATTTCTCACCGATTGACGCCGACAATACGCCATTCTCCTCAAACAGGCTATAAGCGTCCGCCGACAGCACTTCCGCCCACTTGTAGCTGTAATAACCGGCCGCATAACCACCTGCAAACACATGCGAAAACTGAAGCATGAATCGGTTGTAGGCTGGCGGAGTCATCACGGCAATCTGGCTCCGCACCCGCTCGATGAGTTTCTGCGGAGTGTCGTTCGCCGCGTCGAAGTCATAGTGCAAGCGCATATCAAATAACGCAAATTCCAATTGCCGCACGGTTTGCATGCCGCTCTGGAAATTCTTGGCGGCGATCATTTTGTCGTAAAGCGCTCGCGGTAAGGTTTCGCCCGTATCGACATGCCGGGTCATGCTTTGCAAAACGGCCCATTCCCAGCAGAAGTTCTCCATGAATTGACTCGGCAATTCGACGGCGTCCCACTCCACGCCGTTAATTCCCGCGACGCCCAGCTCCTCCACACGCGTCAGCAAATGATGCAAACCATGACCAAACTCATGGAATAGCGTATTCACCTCATCGTGAGTGAACACCGCCGGCTTGCCGCCGACAGGCGCAGAGAAATTGCAAATCAGGTAGGCCACTGGAATCTGCAAGTTGCCGCCCTTCCTGCGCCGGTTCATCACATCGTCCATCCAGGCGCCGCCTCGCTTGGAGTCGCGCGCATACATATCCAGGTAAAACTGCCCAATCACGCGACCATCGCGGTCGGCAATCTCGAAAAACCGA
The DNA here is from genome assembly GCA_035539675.1 of Burkholderiales bacterium. GTDB lineage: Bacteria > Pseudomonadota > Gammaproteobacteria > Burkholderiales > DATLHW01 > DATLHW01. The sequence continues at coordinate 3,749 of DATLHW010000206.1, forward strand.
ACGTCCTTATTCCAGACGGCAGCGTCTTTAGGCTGAATGCGAACGCCGTAAATGGACTCAACCACCTTGAACATGCCTGGCAATACAACCGTTTCGGGAAAATACTGCTTTACCTCCTGATCGGAAAACGCATACCGAGCCAGCCGCAGTTTTTCGGAAACATAGCCGATATCCCACGATTCCAATTTCTCCATGCCGAGCTCGGCGCGGGCGAACTCGCGCAACTCCTGCATATCTTTCTCGGCGTACGGCTTCGCGCGGACGCCCAGTTCGTCAAGAAAATCCAGGACCTGCTTCGGCGATTCAGCCATCTTGGTGACCAAGGACAACTCGGCGAAGTTGGCGAAACCTAGCAATCGAGCCTCTTCCGCTCGAAGCTTCAATATGTCATCGATCAGCTTGGTGTTGTCCCATTCAGGCTTGCCGAATTCCGAAGCGCGCGTCACATAAGCGTGATAGAGCTTTTCGCGCAACGCTCGGTTTTGGCAGTATTGCAGGATGGGGAGATAACTCGGCATCTGCAGCGTGACCTTCCAGCCGGTTTTGCTATCTTTCTCCGCGGCTTCCCGCATACCTTGAAGCACGTCTTCCGGAAGCCCGGCAAGTTCTTCCTGCTTCTCTATATAGAGCGCAAAGGCATTGGTGGCGTCCAGCACATTGTCCTGGAATCGGGAGGAAAGACTGGCGAGTTGCTCCTGGATTTCGAGGAAGCGTTTCTTTTTATCCTCAGACAACTCCGCACCGCCCAGGCGAAAGTCGCGCAACTCGTTTTCGATGACCTTCCTCTGCGCCTGATTCAGTCGTTCGAACTCTGGCGACGCCCGTAAGGCCTTATAACGTTCAAATAAGCGTTGGTTTTGACCAACTTCCGCAGAAAACTGCGTCACTTTAGGCAGATTGCCGTTATAGGCCTCGCGCAGTTCCGGGCTATTCATTACCGCGTTGAGATGTGAGACCTGCCCCCATGACCGGGAGAGCTTTTCGCCTGCATCTTCCAGCGGCCGGACAAAGTTGTCCCAGGTGGGCGCTACAGGGTCTTTTTCCATTTCCGCGACAATCTGACGGTTCTCCGCCAGTAATGCATCGACGGCGGGCGTGACATGTTCGGGACGGACTGCGTCAAAGCGGGGTAACCCAGAGAAATCAAGCAAAGGATTCATATGTTTACCGTAGATTAAGGGTCGATTGGGATATTATACGTCGCTCCCTATCGTCATTCTTCATGATGTTAAAAAAGAACCAGCGGAAGCAAAAAGCATCCATATCGACACCCGATAAGAACAATCGGTTCCCGATAATCGATGCATTGCGCGGCGTCGCCCTGCTCGGCATGTTTGCTTACCATCTCAGCTTTGACCTTAACCACTTCGGTGTAATTCGGCAAAATTTTTACGAACATCCATTTTGGACTGGTAGCCGAACGCTGATTTTGAGTTCTTTCCTACTACTGGTAGGCGTCAGCTTGGTTCTAGCTAATCGGGAGAGTATTCGTTGGAAAGCGGTATGGCGACGTTTTGGACAAGTAGCCGGCTGCGCGGCTCTGGTAAGCGTGGGCAGTTATCTGATGTATCCCAAAAGCTGGATTTACTTCGGCGTGTTGCACCATATCGCCGCCGCGAGTCTGCTGGGACTGATTTTTCTGCGGTTTAAGTGGGGTAATCTCGCGCTGGGATTGGCTCTCATCGGGCTGGGCGCCTCGCTCAAACTCGCCCTATTCGACACGCCTACACTGCAATGGATTGGGTTAATGACCCGAAAGCCAGTTACCGAGGACTACGTCCCGATGCTGCCTTGGTTTGGAGTGGTGTTGCTAGGAATGTTCTTGGGCGAACTATTTTTATCGAAGAATTTTGCGAAAATGAAGGCTTGGCGTCCGAAGAATCGCGTTTCGCGCTTATTCACCTTGGCGGGACGTCATTCGTTGCTGCTCTACATGGCGCACCAGCCTGTATTTATTGGCGCGCTGTATTTACTTCTTTGAAAAATACGCTTATCGAGTTTGAAGTAACAAACGGAGACATTGATTCATTACCTCAAACCCGACTCGCGCTCCCCCCCACTATTTTTTTGAACGCTATGCCGCGACACGCACAATCGGTTCTGCCGCTTTCTGTGTGCCACGCTGCATTTTGATCAGCATTTCCATTACTTTTAATTCTGCATCGGTCAATTTCATGGCCAGTTCGACCCACTCGTTTACGACTGTCAGGAGTTCCGAATAATCGACAGGCGCGACACGGTGACGGCTACGCTGAAGCATCACTCGGGCGGCGCGACGCTTGGCGTGATTGGCGATAAACTTTTCCGCCGCCAGATTGCCTTCTCCGCGTGGGCAAATCTCGTCAACCACGCCCATTTCCTTCAGTTCAGCGGCGGAATAAAGACGTGCATTCGTCATCATCTTCTCCGCTTGATGCGCACCCACCCGCTTAGCCAGCAAGCTCATGCCGCCGCTGCAGGGGAAAAGGCCAAACATGATTTCCGGGAAACCGAACTGGCTATGTTCCTCGGCGATGATAAAGTCCGCAGCCAACGCTATTTCGAAGCCGCCGCCCAACGCCTTTCCTTGAACAAGCGCGATCGTTGTGATGCCTTTGTTGGTGAAGTTCGTAAAGTCGAATACGCCTTCAAGACAGTTACGGGAATATTGAAACAGTGCTTCGCGATCCCCCTTTTCGATGCAGCTACGGAAGTGGCTTAAATCACCGCCCAAGCTGAAGTAATCGGGATGCTCCGATCGCAGAACTGCATAATGGATCGGCTCGACTTGCCCTTTATAGAGCCATTGCGCGTCGTTGTCCTTGATTGTATGAATGAGAGAGCACATATCGCGCAAGAGTGGCAACGCGAAGTTCTGACAGGCGCCGGCCTCGGCCCTTTTCATCGTAATCGTCAGCGTATTGGACAACTCCGGATCAAAATCAACGGACAAACGGTCGGAGATAAATGGCTCGGAAATTGGCAAACGGAAGTCGATGGCGCCCATGGCTCGTACCCCTTTCAGTGAGTAGATTACGCTGGCAGGTTTGCTTTCGTATCAAGTGTCGCCTGCAGGTGTGAAGACAGCTTACTGAAAGCCGGTGTTCCGCAGCATCGGCTGATCCTCCCTTTATGACCGGGACAATGGTCCTGGGTCCTGGTAGGAGGTTTTCGCGGCGAGCAGGAAATGCAAAGAGTTTAGGCGATTTCCGATAATAAACACGCCAATAAAATTGATGGATTTCTTCGTCTGGCTAGGGTTGAGCAGGGGTTTCGAGCAGCATGCTGCGAGCCTGCGAAACGGTCTGCGCATGCAAGCGCAGACGCGCCCTGCAAGGGAGAGGAGGCGTCATAGTGAACTATG
>DATLHW010000207.1:0-14891 GCA_035539675.1 Burkholderiales bacterium
ATTGGTTAACGGGGCTCTTAGCAACTATTCCGAGAATTCCACACATCGTAGGTTCAAGCCTTCATTGGTCGATCGAAACTAATAGACTTCATTCTAAACCGTAGCGAGCGGTCCGAGATCAAGCCGAGAAGCGCAGGCGTATGGGTAAGTACTTGCGCAAAAGTCTTCCAGCAGCGTTGCGTCTCCTTGCCGTATTAACTGTTGTACTGTCTGCGTCGACGCGCCTTGCTGGAAAACTTTTGCACAAGTACTTGGTACGTTGAGCATCGCAGGCTTGATATCGGGCTGCGCAGTAGGTTTTGAAGGAAGTCGAATACGCCCGGCAAACTCCTCCGGAAGCCAAGGCTTAACCGAAGTGGCCATCGCTTCAAACCACTTCGCCGAAAACGCGCCTTGCCAAAACGGCTCCTGCGGTAGCGTCGTCATCCCGCAAGCCAGTACAGCGATAAGTACAATCAGGACGCCACGCGTAACACCGATAAAGAGACCGAGCGCTCTATCTAAACCACCTAGCCCGATAGCCTTAACCAATTCGGATAGGACGATTTGCAGAAGCGCCGTTCCTAGCAACGTAACCACGAACAACGCGATATAGGTAATGACTATGCGCAACCCCGAGCTTTTGATTACGGGCGTCAGCACCTCTGACAAGTCCGCAGCGAATGCGTTCGCAAGCAGGAAAGCCGCGACCCAGCCGACCAGGGATAAGACCTCCTTGATCGCGCCACGCAATACGCCAATCAGGATGGACAATCCGATAACGCCCACCACTGAATAATCGAACATCGTCATTTGGCAGTTATCACAATCTTCTAAAACTTAGTCCACGCGAAATTAAAATATATAGCCACTACTCGCTCACTACAACGCCGCCGGCAATCCCCGCCAGCTTGAGCCGTGCAAGCGCGCCTTCCGCTTCACCGCGGCTCGGATAAGGGCCTGCCCGCACGCGAACAGCGCCAGGGGGACTTTTCAGGACTTCCCGATAGTGCCGAATCTTGTTTTCCTTCAGCATCTCTTCCACCTGTTGAGCATTCGCCGGATTGGAAAAAACGCCCAGCTGCACAGCGAACTTTCCGGGTTTTGGGTTAGCCAATTTGGGCGTCTCTGGCGTCTTTTGGGGGTGTGTAGGCTTTTCTATTGGCTTCGAGAGCGGCTTCAATTCTTGGGAAGAAGGCTTCGCGACATCGTTCACCGGCGCTCCAACTGGCCCCGGTTTAACATCCGTTAACGGCTTAACGACCGGCGCCACTGGCTTTTCCGCTGGAGTCTGCATATCGCGCGGCGCCACGGGTTTCAAAGGAGGATTGAACGGAGACGCCTTTTCCTGTGCGGGAATTCGGATGGCCACCTCCTCGGCGTCACGCTTAGGCTGCGAATCCAACACCATGGGCAGCACCAGCACCAAGGTGACAACCAATGCTACCGCACCAAGGATTCGGCGGCGGGCGCGCACTTTCAATTGTAATTCTTCGTCGCTGATTGGCTTGGGCATAGACACTATCGCGCTTCCCGCCCTTCTTATGGGGTGGGTTTGTGAACGCGGAGAACCTCGGAGACGGTGTGAAAGGAACCAAAGGCCGCAATTCTATCATCTTGAGTTGCCGACTCACAGGCATGAGCATAAGCCGATGCGATGGAAGAGAAGGCGCGCACCGGACGATCAGGCGCTGCTTCCGCAATAATTCGCCGAAGCATTTCCAACGATGCGCCGCGGGGATGATCGATTGGCGCAATGAGCCACTCGTCAAATCGATGCTTCACGGCGTCAACCACGCCCTGAATATCCTTGTCGCCCAGCATAGAAAAGACTGCGTAGGAATTGCGGAAAAAGCCCATGCTTCCCAAGCTATCCGCGAACACTCGCGCGGCATGGGGGTTGTGCGCGACATCCAGAACCACGGCCGGGCGGCCGGGTAATACCTGCAGACGACCGGGTAAATCCACCTCGAGTAACCCACGTTTCACATCCTGCTGCGCGATGGGAAGCCGATCCCACAGCGCATCGAGCGCGGCCAGAACACCCGCAGCATTGTTCAGTTGATAGGGACCGCGCAAAGCCGGAAACGGTAATCCATGCCGCTTGGCGCGAGGCCCCCAGAATTGCCAATGGGTATCCAGACGTTTATAACCAAAATCCCGCCCGGCTAATTGGAAACTGGCGCCGATCTCCGCTGCGTATTGCATGACGCTTTGCGGCACGCGGGGATCGGAAAAAATCGCCGGTTTGCCCGCGCGAAAGATCCCGGCTTTTTCAAAGCCAATCGCTTCGATCGAATTCCCGAGATACTCCTGGTGGTCGAGATCGACGCTGGTCACGATGGCGCAATCAGGTTCGAAGGCGTTGACGGCATCTAGACGGCCGCCCAGCCCAACTTCCAGAATCCCGACATCCAAGCCATCGCGACAAAACAGCCAAAGCGCAGCCAGCGTGCCGAATTCAAAGTAAGTCAGGGGAATATCCCCTCGGGCGGTCTCGATGGCGCTGAATGCGGCGCAAAGTTCGCCATCCGTCGCCGGCTTCTGAGCGATGCGAACGCGTTCGTTGTAGTGAATAAGATGAGGGGACGTATAGCAACCGACCCGGTAACCGGCGCAAGACAGAATGGTCTCCAGCATCGCGCAAGTGGAGCCTTTGCCGTTAGTGCCGCCCACCGTGATGATGGGAAAGGCCGGCCTGAGCTGCAGACGGTCACGTACGGCGATCACCCGAGCCAAGCCTAGGTCAATACTCTTGGGGTGAAGCTGTTCCTGGTAACGCAGCCAGTCTTCAAGCGTTGTGGGCTGCATAAGTTCAACTCAAATCTAATTTCAAACCACGAAGAGTTGTAGGAGCTAACTTGCTCGCTCCTGCAACGATTTCTACGCCGGCAACGGCTCTCGCATGAGCAGGGTCAGCAAATTAGCGATCTTATCGCGCATTTCCCGACGGTCGACAATCATGTCGATTGCGCCCTTCTCCAGCAAAAACTCGGCGCGCTGAAAACCTTCGGGCAGCGTCTGACGCACCGTCTGTTCGATTACACGCGGTCCCGCGAAACCAATCAAAGATTTGGGTTCAGCGATAACAACATCGCCAACAAAAGCAAAGCTCGCGGACACGCCGCCCATCGTTGGATCGGTAAGAACCGAAATGAACGGCAACTTCTTCGAGGCAAGCATTTGCAAGGCGGCGGTCGTCTTCGCCATTTGCATGAGCGACAACAAACCTTCCTGCATCCGAGCTCCGCCCGATGCTGTAACGCAAATGAAAGGGATTTTCTGATCGATGCAAGCCTCCACGCCGCGCATAAAACGCTCGCCAACCACGGAGCCCATGGAGCCGCCAAGAAATTCAAATTCAAAGGCGGCGACGATTGCGGGAATTGTTTTTATGGCGCCCTGCACCACTACCAGCGAATCGGTTTCGTTGGTCAGTTTTTTGCCTTCCTCAAGCCGTTCTATATAACGTCGGCTATCTTTGAATTTGAGAGTATCGACCGGAACCACTTCGGCGCCGATCTCAAAACGCCCTTCGGGATCGAGCAAGATGTCCAGGCGACTGCGAGCCGATAATCGATGATGATGGCTGCATTTCGGGCAGACGTTGAGATTCTTTTCCAGGTCAGTGAAATACAGCACCGCATCACAGGAGGGGCACTTATGCCACAACCCCTCCGGAACTGCTTTTTTGCCTTCGCTTTGGGTGCGAATTTTGGGCGGAAGTAATTTCTTGAACCAGCTCATTGTTGACCCAATCTAGATTTTTGAGACTTCCATGAATAATGTAGTGTAGAACTTACGCAACACCGTCGCGACGAGGCGCGCCGACGCAAGCAGTACAAGTTGAATACGATGGGGCCAAAGCCCCAAGCTCACGCTGCGCAGTAGGTTTAGAAAGAAATCTATTGAGGCTCCTTTTTATCCATCGCATCCCGAATTCCGCGCACCAAGTCACGCACGTTATCGACAGCGGATTGCCTCGGCGAAGACTCAATCTCCTGAACGATACGACTGCCGATGACCACGGCGTCAGCGATCTCGCTTACCTTTCTCGCCGTCTCACCGTCACGAATGCCAAAACCGACGCCGACAGGTATTCCACAACGACTTTTGATTGCCGGAATACGAACTGCGATTTCGCTTAAATCGATATGACCGGCGCCTGTTACACCTTTGAGGGATACATAATAGATATAGCCGCTCGCCATCTGCGCGATTCGACTAATGCGCTCATCACTCGAAGTGGGAGAAAGCAGAAATATCGGATCGATGCCGGACTGCTTGAGCCGCTCGGTCAACTCCGCGCATTCCTCGGGGGGATAATCCACCACCAAAACACCATCAACGCCAGAAGTTTTCGCCGCTTGGCAAAAAGCGTCATAGCCCATGCGCTCGATGGGATTGGCGTAGCCCATCAGCACCACTGGCGTTGCATCGTTGGTCTCGCGGAATTCGGTGACCATGGCGAGAACATGCCTCAATCCAACGCCCACCTTCAGCGCTCGTTCGCTCGCCCGTTGAATGACTGGGCCATCGGCCATGGGGTCGGAAAAAGGCACGCCCAACTCGATCACGTCGGCGCCGGCTTCCACCAGCGCATGCATTAGCGGCACAGTGATTTCGCGATCGGGATCGCCGGCGGTTACAAACGGAATCAGCGCCTTACGACCCTGCGCGCGCAAGCCTTCGAATTGCTTTGCTATACGGGACATTGATGTAATTTTTAGGTTAGAGAGTAATGCCGGCCAACTTACTTACGGTGTTGATATCCTTGTCGCCACGACCGGATAAATTCACCAACAATATTTGGTCCTTGCGCATGGTCGGCGCGATCTTAGCCGCATAAGCCAACGCATGGCTGGACTCCAAGGCGGGAATGATGCCTTCGTAACGACACGACGCATGAAACGCGGCTATCGCTTCGTCATCGTTAATCGCAACGTACTCCGCGCGACCGATATCCTTTAAATACGAGTGCTCGGGCCCAACGCCGGGATAATCAAGACCGGCGGATATCGAATGCGTCTCCTGAATCTGACCGTTTTCGTCCTGCATCAAATAAGTGCGGTTGCCATGAAGCACACCTGGCGTTCCAGCTGAAAGCGGCGCGGCATGCTTGCCGCTTTCGAGCCCGAAACCACCGGCTTCAACACCAATCAGCCGCACGTTCTCGTGTGGAATGTAATCGAAAAATATACCCATCGCATTAGAGCCGCCGCCCACGCAAGCAATGACGGCATCCGGCTGCTGACCGACCATCTCCGGCATCTGCTTTACGCATTCCTTGCCCACGACAGAATTGAAATCGCGCACCATCATCGGATAGGGATGCGGGCCAGCGACAGTGCCGATGATGTAGAACGTGTTCTCGACGTTGGTGACCCAATCGCGCATGGCTTCGTTGAGAGCGTCTTTCAATGTTTTCGATCCGCTCTCCACCGGCACAACCGTCGCGCCGAGCAGCTTCATTCGAAACACATTGGGCGCTTGGCGGACGACATCTTCCGCCCCCATGTAAACAACACATTCCAGCCCGTAACGCGCAGCCACTGTGGCCGTTGCAACGCCATGCTGTCCCGCGCCGGTCTCGGCGATGACCCGAGGTTTGCCCATGCGCCGCGCCAGCAAAGCCTGACCAATCGTGTTGTTGACCTTGTGCGCGCCGGTGTGATTAAGGTCTTCGCGTTTGAGGTAGATCTGCGCGCCGCCCAATATTTCCGACCAGCGCCGCGCATGATAGATGGGACTCGGACGACCGACATAATGAGCGAGCTCATAGGCGAACTCGGCCTGAAACTCGGGATCGTTCTGGTATTTCTCATAGGCCGCTTTGAGCTCGGCCAGAGCGCCCATCAGCGTCTCGGCGACAAATACGCCGCCATATTGTCCGAAGTGTCCCCGAGTATCGGGGAGATTATAAATCTGCATGTGCGCCCTTAATGAATTCGCTGATTTTCGCGGCGTCCTTGACGCCAGGCGATGCCTCGACGCCGCTCGAAACGTCTACCGCCCAAGGTCTTACGGCTTTTACCGCATCAACCACATTTTCTGGTGTAAGTCCGCCGGAAAGTACGATGTGAGCCGCCAGTTCCTTGGGAATAAGATTCCAGTCAAAGGTCATTCCCGTGCCGCCTGCCTTGCCTGGCACGTAAGCGTCCAGCAGCAACGCCTTCGCCGCCTTGTAAAGAGTCGCGTATTGTATCAAATCAAGGTCGGGCCTTACCCTCACCGCCTTCATAAAAGGCTTACCGAACTGAGCGCAGTATTCCGGCGACTCCTCGCCATGGAACTGCAAGAGATCGATAGGCGCGGCGGCAAGAACCGTTTGAACATCGCTTACGGCCGCATCGACGAACAAACCGACTGTGGTCACGAAGGGCGGCAATGCGTCGCAGATTTCACGAGCCCGTGACAGCGAAACAAAACGTGGGCTCTTGGCGTAGAAAACGAGGCCAATGGCGTCCGCTCCCGCAGTCGCCGCCGCAACGGCATCCTCTACTCGCGTAATGCCACAGATTTTTACTCGGGTCATTCTAAATTATAAAAACAGGGAATTGATTGGATGACAAGATCAACTCAAGGCCCCTACAGGAAAATAAAGGGGTTACTGGACTCGTCGGGCAAACCGAAGCGCGCATCATAACAAACACCGCTCAGATACAAACCATCCGGCGCGAAAGTCGGCGCCGCAAGCGCGCGGTTACGAGCAGAAATCAATTGCGGGAGCCACTCAACCGGCTGACGGCCGGCGCCAATATACACAAGACATCCAACGAGGTTTCTCACCATGTGCTGCAAAAACGCATTCGCGGTGAACTCAAACACCACATAATCGCCCTGTCGAAAAACATTCGTCCGGCGCATCACCTTCACCGGCGACTTCGCCTGACACTCAGCGGCGCGAAAACTGGTGAAGTCATGCTCTCCCAGCAGGCTCTCCGCCGCCAGCCGCATCTTTTCCTCATCGAGCCGCTCGTGAAACCAACCTACTCGACCTGCGGCGAGCGCCGGTCTGACTGACTGGTCGTAAAGCACATAGCGATAACTCCGCGAGGTAGCGCTGAAACGCGCATGAAAGTCGTCCGGGACTGGTTGCGCCCATCTCACCCGGATGGTCTCCGGCAAATGCGCGTTGACGCCCCGCACCCACGCAATCAGCGGCCGTTCCGCCTGGGTATCAAAATGCGCCACTTGCCCACATGCGTGGACGCCGGAGTCTGTTCGGCCCGCCGCGACCACGGTGGTTTTCTCTCCCGCCAGTTGTGAAACGGCTATCTCCAGTTTGTCCTGAACGCCACAGCCCGACGGTTGGCTCTGCCAACCGCAGTGCGCTCGTCCAAAATACTCAACACCCAACGCCAATCTCATGAAAAGCTCAGACTTATAGAAAAATTTATGACCACTGGAGATGTTCAAAGAAGTACATCAATGAAAACTAATTCGGACTTATTCCATTTCCAAATTAACCGTGAACTTTCTCAGCGTCACTTGCCGTACTAGTTGTACTGTCTGCGCGCCGCTTTCGCGTCACGATTAATTTGGAAACGGAATTACCCTAAGATTCCGCAGTTGAACGCACCCGAGTGTACGTTTTTAGGGCTATCGGGTGTGTAGCGCGCTCACCCATTTGGTGAAGTGCAAAAGAACGAAAATGCTCGCATATACAATACGTTTCCATGGGCAATAAGCGGTCAACTGCGGAATCTAGGATTATGTGGACCTCAAATAACTTGGTAGAAGTTCTAAAAACAAAAACGCCACCCAGCTATAAGCCAAGTGGCGAGATGAAGGCCCGGCAACCAGCCGGGCGGCACATACCTGGCCCCGTGCTAAACCAGGCTTGCAGTCAGCTCTTCGGCCTCTCGCTTCTGATCCGTGTCGCCCTCTTGCAAGACCTCCTGAAGAATTTCCTTCGCCCCATCCCGATCGCCGATTTCGAGGTAAGCCTTCGCCAAATCGAGTTTAGTAGCGACGCTATGCCACTCGCTATCGACATTCGTATCCGTAGGTAATTCCTGCGCCAACGAGGCCGAGGATAAATCCAAATTCAGCCCGCCCAGATCCAAAGAGGGAGCCGGAGCGGGACGTCTCGCCGCCGTATCAATCGCTGCGGAAATAATCGGCTCGCCAATATCCAACGCGAGGTCGGGCAAGTGCGTTTCCGGCTTCGAAGCAGGAGCCTGCTCAACTGGCGCCGCTGCCGCAGACTCGGAATTCGCCCCCATGCTGAAGTCGGTTAAGTCGAGGACGTCATCCGAAAACTGTGCGGCGAACTTAGGTCTGGCCAACATCGTTTGATCCGCTGCCGGCGGCTCAGCTCGGTTAAGCATCGGCTTGGGTAACTCCAGGCCACCCAAATCGAAGTCCAAGCTAACGCTAGGCGCCGGCGCCGGGGCTTTTTCTTCAACCGGCGCACTATCAGTGGGCAAACTAAGGTCAAGTGACGCCAGACCGGAGGACATCGGCGCGCTCGAACTGGCTGCTGCCCGAGGCGGTGGTAGATCGAGATCAAAATCCAGATCCTGGGGAGCTGGAGCCGACTCTTGCAGCGGAGGGAGCGTAACCATCTCTTGGACTGGCGGGGGCGGAGGCGCTACAGGTATCTCCGGCGGTAAACTGACCGCAGGCTCCTGCGCCCGAGGAATATGAAGTGTAGGCATTTCAGATTCGTTGGGAGCGCTTGCCGCGACCGCGGCGCCAGCCGTCACCGCCGCGGCAGTGTACAAACTGTTTGAAGGATCAAGCTTACGTCCCATCTCGGCCACTCGACTCCAAACCGGATGGCTCCCGCCGACTGAGCGATGCAATTCTTTCGCGATCGACTCGAAACTAGCTGCGCTCTTGCGCGCCGAATAAATTTCCAGCAACTTGAGCGGGATTTCGTGACGGCCGGCATCTTTCGCCATAGCCTCTTTAAGAATTTCTTCGGCCTGCGCGTCGCGTCCATAAGCGATGTAAACCTCGGCTTCAGCCACCGGATCCACTTCTTCCACATCGATAATGCCTGGGCCGGTTTTCTCAAAATCGGTCAAAAAAGAGCTATTTCCTGTATCGACTACGCCGCTTGATTTCGCGTTAGGGGCAGTACCTGATCTAAGGTCGGTCGCCAAGGAACTGGTTGCGCCTATGGTGGCAGGCGAGTCGTTACTCGATTGTTGTTGGCGTCGACGATAAGCGCCATAGCCAAGAAGGCCAAACAGCACGGCGCCAACCCCAATTCCCCCGAAAATGTAGAGCGGATTTTCCATGAGCTCTTCGGCAAAACTAGGCTCTGGAGGAGGAGGCGATGCCGCTTTCTTGGGGGCTGGTTTTGGCGGTTGCTCAGAAGCAGACTTGTTCTCGGGCGCCGGAGTTGACTTCTCGGCTTGGACAGGCTTTTCGCTAGGCGTCGCTTGGACCGGCTGAGGAGCGGGAGCCGGCTTTGCCTCTGGCGCTGGTTTGGGATCGGGAACGGGTGCGGCCTTCACTTCCGGCGCTGGCTTCGCCTCTGGGGCTGGCTTCACCGCTGCAGTAGGCTTGGCTTCTGGGGCCGGCTTTGTTTCCAGAGCAGGCTTCGTTGACACAGTCGGTTTTGGCGCCGCCTCAGGCTTTACCTCCGGCATTTTCTTTTCCACCGGGGCTTGTGCTTGCTTCGCAGCAGCGGACTTCGCGGCTTCAGCCTGCTTCTGAAGTTCGGCCATGCTCTGGCTCTTCAGCGCCAACAAGCGCTCCATCTCCACAATATTTTTTTCCAACTCGGCGATACGAGCCTTGTCTTCCCGCATCTGATTCGCACGCGCTATGGCGTCTTCACGCAAAGCGCTTGCCTTGTCATCAGCGGCGCTTTTTCCAGCAGGCGCGCCCTTTCCATCGCCTTTGGAGAGTTTGAGTACGTCTTTAGGCGCCGCGGCAGCCGGCGTAGATGGCTCTACCGTCGCCTTGTCGATCTTGCCGGACGCGCTTTGTGATCCAGTATCTGATTGAGCTGAACCTGAGGCTACCTGCCCGGCGAGCTTGCCTCGATAAGCATTCCAATTGGACGACTGCGAAAGCACTTCCTTCTTCGCTTCCGTCACAGACACGGTTCTCGCCTGCTCCGCATTCGGAACAACAAGAACCGACTTTGCCTTCAGCAAATTCATGTTCTCGTTAATGAAAGCTTTTTTATTCTCGCGATAGAGTGCGACCAACATTTGATCCAGGTTCACACCTGCCGGTTTTACCTGAGTCGCAATCTTGGTGAGGGTATCGCCCGTCTTGACGGCGTATTGACTACCCCCCATTTGCTCGCCGCCCGCAACCACAGGCGAGTCGGCCGGGCTCGTCTTCGTTTTGGCAGGTTGGGGATCACGTTTCGCCTCACCGTTTTTAGCAGGCAGCGTTTTGGCCACTGCGGGGGCTTTTCCGGCTTCAAAACCAGCGGGGTCCAGCAGCAGAGGTATTTCGCGCACCAACCGTCCGGAGGCCCAAGTCAACTCGACCAACATATCCAGGAATGGTTCGTTAACGGGTTGACTCGTTGTCACCCGCAAATAGGGCTGTCCGCCGGGTTTCGTTTCCACAGAGAAGCGAACATTCGCCAGGACCGGTGCATATGCAATCTTAGCGGCCTCAAAGGCGTCCGGCTTCGATATACGCGCCGCTAACGTTTCAAGTTCCCCCCCCTGGACTGACAGCAACTCGATTTCCGCATTGAGCGGTTGCCCAAGAGACGAGTGCACTGTAAGTCGACCGAGGCCGGCGGCAAACGAGGATACGGAAGCCAGCCCGATCAACCCTCCTGCAACTAAAGCCCGGATCAGTTTGCTTGTTTTCATTTGCCCCTCAAACTTGGAACGTATGTCGGAAATTTTAGACTAACATCATGGGCTTACAAAAGCAATCTAAACATGTACATAAGCTTGCCGCGCCAGAGGGTTAATCCTGGTCGACTTTTATTGAAAAAGTGAACTTTTTCAATAAATTATATCCTTAGATATATTCAACTATCCCGCCGCTGCATTTACGCGTCGATCAAAATACGCAACATGCGGCGCAACGGTTCCGCAGCGCCCCACAACAGCTGATCGCCGCAGGTAAATGCGGAAAGATATTCGCCGCCCATGGCGAGTTTGCGCAAACGCCCCACTGGAACAGTCAATGTTCCGGTGACTGCAGCCGGCGTCAGTTCGCGCATGCTTGAATCACGACGATTTGGAACAACTTTCACCCAGGCATTGGCGACGGCGAGCATTTGCTCGATCTCATCCAACGGCACATCTTTCTTCAACTTGATGGTCAAGGCTTGGCTATGACAACGCATGGCTCCAATGCGTACGCAAAGGCCGTCCACGGCGATTGGGTTTGCATCGCGGCCCAGGATCTTGTTGGTCTCGGCGTAACCTTTCCACTCTTCCTTGCTTTGGCCATTGCCCAAGTCTTTGTCGATCCAGGGGATCAGACTGCCAGCAAGCGGCACGCCGAAATGCTCTTTAGGAAAACCTTCGTCACGTAGGATTCCAGCCACTTCCCGGTCGATGTCCAAAATAGCGGAGTGCGGGTCATCCAAAAGATTCTTCGCCGCGCGGTGCGTGTCTCCCATTTGGTGGAGCAATTCACGCATGTTCTGCGCGCCCGCGCCGGAAGCCGCCTGATACGTCATGGCGGTGATCCACTCCACTAAATCATGGTTAAACAATCCGCCAAGCGCCATCAGCATCAGGCTGACGGTACAATTGCCGCCAATGTAATTCTTGACCCCGTCATGAAGTGCTTTTTTGATGACAGGCATGTTGACCGGATCGAGAATAATGACCGCATCCTTCTCCATGCGTAGCGATGACGCAGCGTCGATCCAATACCCTTTCCAACCTTCGCCACGTAACTTCGGGAAAATCTCGTTTGTGTAGTCGCCGCCTTGGCAGGAAATAATAATGTCCATCGCCTTCAATTCAGCGATGCTTCGGGCGTCTTTCAATGGCGGCGTATCTTTGCCAATTTTTGGCCCAGCTCCGCCTACCTGAGAAGTGGTAAAAAAGACGGGGTCAATGTGGGTGAAATCACCCTCTTCCTGCATACGCTGCATCAACACCGAACCAACCATTCCTCGCCATCCGACTAAACCTACGCGCTTCATTTTTTCTACCTTAAGTTACGTTACGTAAAGAAACCAAATACCAAAGAATCCGGAGACCAGCAACTGTAATGCTGTTTCCGTCACCGAAGATCCCTATAAGAGGGTGTCGCAAAAGGGTAGCGAGCGACCCGCTATCGAGCAGAGAAGCGCAGGCGTACGAGTACGCAGCGGGTTGCGCAGTACCTTTTGCGACACCCTCATAAGGCCGCGACTACAGCATCGCCCATTTCCCGCGTGCCGACCTTCTTTGTACCCGACTCGTAAATATCGCCAGTACGCAGGCCCTGACCCAATACGTGCTTCACCGCCTTCTCGATACGAGCGGCTGGCTCGGGCAGATTGAACGTGTACCGCAGCATCATCGCCACCGACAGAATCATGGCCAACGGATTGGCGAGTCCCTTGCCAGCAATGTCGGGCGCCGAACCATGGATAGGTTCGTAGAAACCTTTGTTGTTCTCGTCCAGCGACGCGGAAGGCAGCATGCCGATTGATCCAGTCAGCATGGAAGCTTCGTCAGAAAGAATATCGCCAAACATATTGCCGGTGACAATCACATCGAACTGCTTCGGATTACGTACAAGCTGCATGGCGCAATTATCCACGAGCATGTGAGAGAGCTCCACATCGGGATATTCCTTCGCCGTTTCGATCACCACATCGCGCCACAGCTGAGTAGCTTCGAGCACGTTCATTTTATCAACTGAACAAAGCTTGCGGCCGCGTTTCCGCGCCGCCTGAAACGCAACGTGTGCAATACGGCGAACTTCCGATTCGCTGTAGATCATCGTATTAAAACCCACGCGCTCGCCATTGCGAATTTCGATACCACGCGGTTCGCCGAAATAAATATCTCCGGTGAGCTCGCGAACAATCAGGATGTCCAAGCCCGCCACCACTTCCGGCTTCAAACTGGAAGCTCCCGCCAATTCCGGGTACAGAATAGCCGGCCGTAAATTGGCGAAAAAGTTGAGGGATTTACGAATACCCAACAATGCTCTTTCCGGACGCTTTTCGCGCGGCAAAGTATCGTACTTCGGACCACCCACGGCAGCGAAAAGAACTGCATCGGCGTCCTTTGCAATTCGAAGCGTCGCTTCCGGCAATGGATCTCCCGTGGCGTCGAAAGCGGCGCCGCCAACAAGCGCCTGTTCCGTTTCGATCGCGAGACCCTCTTTGTTTAAGACCGCGAGGACTTTCAGCGCCTCGGCCATAATTTCCGGGCCGATTCCGTCGCCCGGCAGAATTGCGATTTTCATGTTCGTTCCGTTTGGTAGGAAGTAAAGCGGAAAGAGACGCCACCGCGCCTCTCGTTCCATGTATTGGTGATACTTCTGATATTAAGCAAGCGGGAATAGACCCGCTCGCGCTCGACACTAAATCGCGAACCAGTTCGCGTCGCAACTACGAAAACAACCAGGGCTCTTTCAAGCGGCGCTTGTCTTCGTAAGCTTTAATCTTGTCGACGTGCCGGAGGGTAAGCCCGATGTCATCAAGACCATTCAACAGACAGTACTTGCGAAATTCATCCACGCTGAACGTGACAACCGCTCCAGTGGGCGTCGTAACAGTCTGCCCTTCCAAATCGACCTTCAACTTGTATTCGGGCGTCGCCTCGACCTCACGAAACAACTGATCCACAACATCGGCGGGCAGAACAATTGGGAGCAGCCCATTCTTGAAGCAGTTGTTAAAGAAAATATCGGCAAAACTTGGCGCGATAACGACACGAAAACCATAATCCTCAAGCGCCCAGGGCGCATGCTCCCGGCTTGATCCGCATCCGAAATTTTCCCGCGTGAGCAGCACGCTGGCGCCTTGATAGCGAGGCTGATTCAGAACGAAATCCGGATTTTTCGGGCGTCCACTCACGTCTTGCCCAGGCTCGCCGTGATCGAGATATCGCCACTCATCGAAAAGATTCGGACCAAAACCGGAGCGCCGGATCGACTTCAAGAATTGCTTGGGAATAATCGCGTCCGTATCCACATTGGCGCGGTCAAGCGGCGCGACGAGCCCCTCAAGCAGGCTGAACTTTTCCATTACGGCCTCTAAAAATGTGTTTCAAATGTTCCAGTGCAGTACGTATGCAAGAGGATCTAATAACTCTTCTTTTGCTGCGCCTTGTCTTCAATCTTATCGCCCAACTTCTCAACGTCTTTACCAAATCCCGCAACCGTGTTGCAACCAACAACAGAAAGAAAGAAAACAGCAATCAGGCCCAATAAAATTTTGTTAATCATTTTCCACCCCCCCAAGAAATTCACACCAGATTACGGACATCCACAAAATGCCCGGCGATCGCCGCCGCCGCCGCCATTTGTGGGCTTACCAAATGGGTGCGCCCGCCAGGACCTTGGCGCCCCTCAAAGTTCCGGTTACTCGTTGAAGCGCAACGCTCGCCTGGACTGAGTTTGTCGTCATTCATTCCCAGACACATCGAGCATCCGGGCTCCCGCCACTCAAAGCCTGCGTCCGTGAAAACCTTGTCCAGGCCCTCTTTCTCCGCCTGGGATTTAACCAGCCCGGAGCCGGGAACGACCATGGCGAGCTTGATGTTAGACGCGATATGTCGGCCACGCACAACATCCGCCGCAGCGCGCAGATCCTCAATACGGGAATTTGTGCAGGAGCCGATAAAAATCTTATCCAGCTTGATGTCTTTAATCGGCGTATTAGCCTCTAGACCCATGTATTTAAGCGCACGCTCGACGCCCTGACGTTTTACAGGATCGGCGAATCCGGCGGGGTCCGGTACAAGCTCATTGACTGAGGCCACCATCTCCGGCGAGGTGCCCCAAGTAACTAACGGAGC
>DATLHW010000208.1:0-11404 GCA_035539675.1 Burkholderiales bacterium
GCGGCTTCGAACTGCGCTTTCAAATCGGCCATATTCTGTCTCCTAAGGTTTCCTTCGGGCGCTTGCCATTGTATATTCAACCCGCCCTCATATTTTGCAGGCGTTGAAGAAGAAAAGTGAAAGAGCTAGCGCCGTTCTTCCCTATGAATATGTTCCGTGATCTGCTGACGGCGAGTCAGCATCGGATGTCGAGCGTCGACACGTCGTGGTTGCGAATGGATAGCCCCCATAATCTGATGATGATTACGGGAGTCATTGTCTTCGATACGCCGGTGGACCGTGAGAGACTGAAGCAAACAGTCGAGAACCGGTTTCTCAAATTCAAGCGTTTTCGTCAGCGGCCAGTGCAGGCGCCCGCCATGGCGTACTGGGAGAAGGATCCCAATTTCGACATCGACCATCATGTTTGTGCAGTGGTGTTGCCGGGAAAGGCCGGTAAGGCGGCGTTGCAGGATTTCGTCAGCGATCTCGCCGCCGTCCCACTCGAAGCGGACCGGCCGCTGTGGCGCTTTCATTTGATTGAGCGCTTCGGTAAAGGCAGCGCAATGGTGGTGCGTATCCATCATTGTTATGCGGACGGCATCGCGCTGATCGCTGTGATGCATTCGCTTACGACGACTACTTCCGATGAGGTCGATGTCCCGCTGAAGCCGGAAAGGGAGGAGGAAGAGCCTGGTCTGTTTGAGCAGTTATTGGCTCCAGCCACGCAGGCGTACATCAAGTCCGTCAAACTCAGCGGAAAGTTGATGGTCGGCTACTTGAATCTGTTGACGCATCCCGCCAAGGCGATGGATTTGACCAGGCAGGGTGTTGAGATTACGCAAGAGGCCGCCGCGTTACTGGCGACGCCAACGGATACGAAAACTCGCTTCAAGGGTATTCCGGGTATCGTCAAAAGAGTTGCGTGGGCTGAACCATTGCCGCTCGATGAAGTAAAGGCTGTTGGCAAAGCGCTTGGTTGCTCGGTCAATGATGTGCTGCTTTCCTGTGTCGCGGGGGCGCTACGCGACTATCTTGTGGAGAAAGGCGATAACGTCGATGGCGTCGAGATTCGCGCCATGGTCCCTGTGAACCTTCGTTCGCCAAAAGATGCGGAGAAGCTCGGCAATCATTTCGGCCTCGTCGCATTGGTGTTGCCGGTTGGCGTAGGCAATCCACTTAAGCGGCTATATGAAGTGCGAAGGCGTATGCAGGCGTTGAAGGGCTCGTATCAACCCATGCTCGCTTATGGCTTATTGGCCGCTGTCGGCATGGCGCCTAAGATGGTTCAGGATCTATTACTTGGATCGATGAGCGCCAAGGCCACAGCGGTAATGACGAATGTTCCGGGACCATCGGAGAAGCTATATCTCGCCGGCGCGCGGATTGAGCAACAGATGTTCTGGGTTCCACAATCCGGCAACATCGGTATGGGCGTTTCTATTTTGTCTTACGGCGGCGGGGTGCAGTTTGGTCTGATGACGGACAAGGGACTGGTGCCTGATCCGGAGAAGATCATCGACCGTTTTGGCGCCGAGTTCGAAAAGCTTTTGTTGTTAACCCTGATGGAGCCCTGGGATGAGCAACGAGATCCCGAAGAGGTTGAGGCGTCGCTACTGATGCAACGACAAGCAGAGTAGGGAACAGCAAGCGCTTTAACAGGTCGAAGTCAGCGATCCAACTTCTCTCGAAAGGAATTCCAAAATCGGCTTAAGAACTTTTGTCCACATTATTTCCGGACTGGTCCTCGCGTTTTTTTTCTCTCAGACAGCGTTTGGCGCTCATGCACTCGCAATGGGTTATGAACCCAAATATCCGCCGGGCTTTAAGCATTTCGACTACGTTAATCCGAACGCGCCAAAGGGTGGTACGGCTGTATTGGGCTGGCCCGGAAGTTTCGACAGCTTCAATCCTTTTCTGTTAAAAGGCGTGCGGCCGATCGCCATCACTTCGTTGATGTTCGAAACGTTGACCACCGAAAGTTGGGATGAGCCCTTCAGCGGTTATGGCCTGCTCGCTGAGGATGTGACGCTCGCGCCGGATCGGCTCTCGGTGACTTTTCGGTTGAATCCCCTTGCGAGATTTTCCGACGGCTCGCCGGTTACCGCCGATGACGTCAAATATTCCTTCGATATGCTGACGAGTAAAGTCGCGCATCCCCAATTTCAGTCGTATTGGGGAGACGTCAAACAAGCCGTGGTGGTGGATGCGCGGACCGTGCGCTTTGAATTTGCTCGACAGAACTCCGAATTGCATCTCATCGTCGGACAGCTTCCAGTCTTCTCGCGGAAATGGGGAGGCGGTAAATCATTCGATAAGATTGTGATCGATCAACCAATCGCCAGCGGTCCCTACCTGATCGAATCCTACGATTTCGGCAAGGGAATTACCTATAAGCGTAACCCCAACTACTGGGGAAAAGACTTGCCCGTGCGGCGCGGCATGTTCAATTTCGATCGCATCCGTTTTAACTATTACCAGGACGACACGGTGCGTCTCGAGGCTTTCAAAGCGGGCGAGTTCGATTTTAATTACGAGAGTTCAGCGAAGCGTTGGGCGAAAGACTATATCGGCGATAAGGTCACGCGAGGACAGATCAAGAAGGCGCAATTCAAGCATGGCAACGCGCAAGGTATGCAGGGCTTTGCTTTCAACGAGCGCCATTCGCAATTTCAGGATAAGCGGGTGCGACAGGCCATCACGCTCGCCTTCGATTTCGAGTGGGCTAATCAGAATCTTTTCTATGGTCAGTACATCCGTAGCGCGAGTTACTACAACAACTCGGAGCTAGCGGCGGCGGACGTTCCGCAGGGAGACGAACTGGCGTTGCTTGAACCCTTCCGCGACAAACTTCCGCCCGCGTTATTCACCCAACCGTGGCGCCCGCCGAGCACCGATGCGCCACAATCATTGCGCGAGAATCTGCGCCGCGCTAAACGCTTGTTGGAGGAAGCGGGCTGGCGAGTCAAGGATGGCGTGCTGATGAGCGATAAGGGTGAGCGATTCGAGTTTGAAATGCTGCTTTACGACAGAACCTTTGAGAGGATCTGCGCGCCCTTCGCTCGCAATTTGGAAAAGCTCGGAATCAAAATGGATTATCGCGTCGTCGATCGCGCGCTTTATCAGCGGCGGCTCGACAGGTTCGAGTTCGATATGGCGATTCAGAGTTATGGCGTATCGCAGAGTCCAGGCAACGAGCTGTTTACCCGTTTCAGCTCCAAGGCGGCGGATGCGGAGGGTTCGGACAATGCAATGGGAATCAAGGACCCAATCGTCGACGCGCTTATTCAAAAGGTCGTCGTCGCGCCAGACCGGCGCGCACTCGTCGCGGCGACTCGCGCTTTGGATCGCGTGTTGCTGTGGGGCGAGCACGTCGTGCCGAATTGGTACATTTCGTATCATCGAGTAGCGTATTACGACAAACTTCAATTCCCGGAAAAGCTGCCGCTTTATTACGACCCCATGTCATGGATGTTGGAGACGTGGTGGGTTAAGTAAAGTGTTGTAGGAGCGAGCTTGCTCGCGATTGCGTCCGAGGCCACGCTGACAATCGTGAGCAAGCTCGCTCTACAGGAGCCGAGGTTCATTTGCCGCCATCCTCCAAGTAGGGGCTTAACGTCGAACGATAGGTTATAAGAATCATGTTTGCTTACATCTTAAAACGCTTATTGCTCATGATTCCCACGCTTTTTGGAGTCATGCTTATCACTTTCGCGATCATCCAGTTTGTACCGGGTGGTCCTGTCGAGCAATTGGTGCAGGAGCTCAAGGGCAGGGGCCAAGGGGGCGAAGTCTCTGTTAGCGGACCACCGCTTTATCGTGGCGCTGCTGGGCTTGATCAAGAGCGCGTCGCCAAGCTGCGAGAACTCTACGGATTTGATAAACCCGCTCACGTGCGCTTTGTCGAGATGCTAAAACGTTTCGTGACCTTCGATCTTGGCGATAGTTATTTTCATCATAAATCGGTCTGGGAGTTGGTGAAGTCCAAGATGCCTGTGTCCATCAGCTTGGGAATGTGGACCTTCCTGCTCACTTATCTCACCTGTATTCCTCTGGGTATCGCCAAGGCGATGCGAGATGGCTCCGCGTTCGACATTGCCACAAGCACGGCGATTCTCGTGGGTTACGCCATTCCGGGATTCGTGCTAGGCATTGTGTTGCTGACGCTGTTCGCTAGTGGATCGTTTTGGCAGATATTCCCATTGCGCGGCCTTACGTCGGACAATTGGGAGCAGTTGAGCGTCATTGGAAAAATCACCGACTACCTCTGGCATATGGCGTTGCCGATTATTTCATCGGTGCTTGGCAGCTTCGCCGTGATGACGATGTTGACCAAGAATTCGTTCTTGGAGGAAATACGAAAGCAGTATGTTCTTACCGCAAGGGCCAAGGGATTGAGCGAGGGTCGCGTTCTATATAAGCATATTTTTCGAAATGCGATGATTCCGTTGATCACCGGTTTTCCCGGCGCTTTTATCGCTGCGTTCTTTACCGGGAGCTTGCTGATCGAGACGATTTTTTCTCTGGATGGTTTAGGACTGCTCTCGTATCAGTCTGTGTTGAAGCGCGATTATCCGGTGGTGCTTGGCACACTGTATTTGTTCACGCTGTTAGGTCTGATCGCCAAGCTGCTATCTGATTTGAGTTATGTGCTGGTCGATCCGCGTATTCAATTCGGAGCGGCAGAGTCATGAGTTCTATTCCAAATGTTTCCTCGACGGCCCATTCTCCGTCGGCTCGCGCATGGCGACGCTTTAAATCCAATCGGCGTGGTTACTATAGCCTTTGGATTTTCGGCGTCGTGTTTGTGTTGTCGCTTTTCGCGGAAGTGCTGAGTAACGATAAACCATTACTGGTTTACTATGAAGGCGGGCTGTACTTCCCTTTGTTCAAGGCGTATCCGGAGGCGACTTTCGGCGGAGATTTCGAAACGCCTGCCGATTATCTCGATCCTTTTATTCAACAAAGAATTTCCGACAAGGGCTGGGCGATCTACCCGCCTAACCGTTACCGGTACGACACCATTAATTATTTCGCGAAGCATCCGAATCCTGGCGAGCCGTCCGATGTAAATGTGTTTGGCACCGACGATCGAGGTCGCGATGTACTTGCGCGAATTATTTACGGCTTTCGTATTTCCGTGTTGTTTGCTTTTGCGTTGACGATTGTCGGCACTGCGGTAGGTGTGCTCGCCGGCGCGTTGCAAGGTTATTTCGGCGGCAGATTAGATATGTTCTTCCAGCGGTTTCAGGAGGTATGGGGCTCGATGCCGGAACTCTATCTGCTCATTATCTTCTCCGCGCTTTTTCAGCCCAGCATTTTATTGTTATTAATTTTGCTATCGCTGTTTGGCTGGATGGGGCTCGCGGACTATGTGCGCGCGGAGTTTCTGCGTGGCCGCAATCTGGAGTATGTGAAGGCGGCAAGGGCACTAGGTTTGCCGAATCGACGAATTATCTGGCGGCACTTGCTTCCCAATAGCTTGACGCCAGTGATTACCTTCCTGCCTTTTCGGATCAGCGGCGCCATATTGGCGCTCACCAGTCTCGACTTTTTGGGATTAGGCGTGCCGCCGAATACGCCTAGCTTGGGCGAGTTGCTCGCCCAGGGTAAGGACAACCTTGATGCGTGGTGGATATCGATTCCAACCTTCGCCGTGTTGGTGGGCTCGCTGATGTTGCTAATCTTTATTGGAGAGGCGTTGCGAGAGGCAATGGATCCCAGGCGCGGATAGTATTTATGAATAAATCGACGTCCATCTTCTCGCGGCGGAATAACGAATGACTGACTACCTACTCGAAATCGACAACCTTGCGATTGAATTCGCCGCCTCCGGCCAAAACAAACGCGTCGTCGATGGCGTTAGCTTCGCGATAAAGCCCGGTGAACGTTTCGCCCTTGTCGGTGAGTCCGGTTCGGGTAAAACAGTCACCGCGCTATCCATCCTGCGCTTGAATAACGAATCGATCACACGTTATCCGCAAGGCGCTATTCGCTTCGCAGGCAAAGACGTTCTGCATTTGACGGAGAAAGAAACGCAGGCGATTCGCGGGCGGGAAGTCGGCATGATTTTTCAGGAGCCGATGACGTCGCTGAATGCGCTTTACACCATCGGTGATCAACTGAGTGAGCCGCTGATACAACATCTCGGCATGTCTCGCGAGCAAGCGAAGAAGCGAGCGATTGAGTTGCTGGCGCGATGCCAGATTCCGGAGCCGCAAAAACGTCTGGATGCGTATCCCCATATGCTGTCCGGCGGTCAGCGTCAGCGGGTCATGATCGCCATGGCGCTTGCTTGTCAGCCCAAACTGCTCATTGCCGATGAACCTACCACTGCGTTGGATGTAACCATTCAAGCGCAGATCTTGGCGCTGTTGGAAGACTTGCAAAAAGAATTCGGCATGGCCGTGCTGATGATTACTCATGATCTAAACGTCGTTCGACGATTCGCGGACAATATCGCGGTTATGCAGCAAGGCAAGGTGGTGGAGGCGGGGAGTGTTGCGACGTTGTTCTCTAATCCTCAGCATCCATATACGCGTCGTCTTCTGGATAGCGAGCCGAAGCCCCTGGCCGTGGGCCGGCCAAGTACGCCAGTATTGTTGAAAGCCGATGGCGTTCGTTGTCACTTTTCGCTCAAGCGCGGCTGGCTGCAACGACGTATTGGCGAAGTCAAAGCGGTGGATGACGTTAGCTTTGAGGTGGCGCAGGGGGAGACGCTGGGCATCGTCGGCGAATCCGGATCGGGCAAGACGACGTTGGGCATGTGCATCATGCGATTGCAAAACTGCGAAGGACGGGTCGTTTTCGACGGCCGGCCGTTGCATGAATTACGGCAGCGCGATTTGCGGCCGCAACGGCGGCATTTTCAGGTGGTGTTTCAAGATCCCTTTTCATCGCTTTCTCCGCGCATGACGGTTGAGCAGATTGTCGGTGAGGGGCTTGAGTTTCATTTCCCCGAACTGAGCGATATGACCCGTCGCGAGCGCGTCGTCAATATTTTGCGCGAAGTTGGCTTGAATGACGATGCGCTATGGCGTTATCCGCACGAATTTTCCGGCGGTCAGCGGCAACGCATCGCTATTGCGCGGGCGGTTGTTCTCGAACCGAAGTTGATATTGCTTGATGAACCGACGAGTTCACTCGATGTGTCGGTCGCGAAGCAGGTGTTGGAGTTGTTGCGGGACTTGCAGAGAGAGCATGGAATTAGCTACCTGTTTATTTCTCATGATCTACGCGTTATCCGTTCGGTGGCGCATCGAGTTCTCATCATGCGGCATGGTCGCGTGGTGGAAGAGGGTGAAACCGAAAAGCTATTTGTTGCCCCTGAGCAGGCGTATACGCGCGAGCTGTTGAACGCGACGTTGTTGTCGCGGGAAACTGATCGCGTTAGATAGCGTCATCTCGTGGCGTAGATGAAAAAAAGGCCGTCATACTGTAAGAATTGCGTTCGTTAACGTACGTTTCAATTTTCATTCAGCAGGCCATTAGCCTATTTCCCATTGGGCATACTTTTCGCTGCATATCTAATGCAGATAAGGAGTTTCCCAATGGCGATTCGTTTAAAAAATCTAGCAGACCAAATCATTGTCGTTACCGGCGCTTCGAGCGGTATCGGCTTAGTGACCGCCCGTATGGCCGCGCAACGAGGCGCCAAGGTGGTGCTTGCAGCACGTAACGGCGAGGCCCTTAAGCAAGTCACCGAGGAGTTGACTGCCCAGGGCCACGATGCCGTTTATGTGGTTGCGGATGTGGGAAAAATGGAGGATGTCCGGCGAATTGCCGCGTCGGCGATTGAAGGGTTTGGCGGATTCGATACGTGGGTCAACAACGCCGGCGTGTCGATTTTTGGCCGCAATGAGGAAGTGCCGATTGAAGATCAACGTCGACTCTTCGATACCAACTTCTGGGGCGTGGTGCATGGATCGTTGGTGGCGATTGAACATCTGAAGCAGCGCGGCGGCGCCCTGATCAATTTGGGTAGCGAAGTTTCTGATTGCGCGGCGCCGTTGCAAGGCGCCTATTCCGCTTCCAAACATGCAGTGAAAGCATTCACCGATTCGCTTCGCGTCGAGTTGGAGGAAGAGGGCGCTCCCATTTCGGTGACGCTTATCAAGCCTGCGGCAATAGACACCATGTTTATTGCGCACGCAAAGAATTTCCTCGAAGTCGAGCCCCAGCTTCCTCCGCCTATCTATGCGCCCAAGGTCGCGGCAGACGCAATTCTATTCGCGGCCGAGCATCCGAAGCGCGATATCTTCATTGGCAGCGCGGCTAAATTGACTTCCTCAATAGCTCATCACATGCCTCGATTAGTGGATCAGTACATGAAGCGGTTTATGTTCAAACTGCAGAAGACCAAAAAGCTGCCTCGAAATCGAGAAGACAATAGCTTGTATGCCCCGACGACTGATTTACGCGAACGGCAAGGCGCCGAAAGGCATGTGTTCGCATCGAGTTGGTATACGAAAGCGGCGATTAATCCAAAGGCTACTTTGCTAACCATGTTAGGAGCGCTGGCTGTATTCACCGCGATTCGGCGCTCGCGTAGGTAGGTTTTTTCCGATTGTTGTGCATGCTTTGGCTTTCCGGCGCCTACTGGTTAAGGGCGATGGCGCAGTGGAGCAGTTCTCCCGCGTTGGTCGAGAGAGTTTCTGTTAAAAGGAAGATTTCTTTATGAAGAACCTATCTACTATTGCCGCCGCCTTATTCACGACTATCGCCTTGATGGCGCCTGCTCATGCACGGGCCAACGACATGGCGTCACCCATCATCGTCGCCCAGTACGACGTGCCATTTGTCGCTACACCGCAGGAGGTTGTTAACGAGATGTTGAACATAGCTAATGTCGACGCCAACGATTATGTGATCGACCTGGGTTCTGGCGATGGCCGTATTGTGCTCACGGCTGTGCAGAAACATGGCGCGCGAGGAATGGGGGTCGATTTGAATCCCGATCATATCGCTCGCAGCAAGATGGCAGCACGCGAGGCAGGCATTGAAGACCGGGCCACGTTCGTCAATGCGAATTTGTTCAGCACGGATATCAAAAAGGCCAGCGTGGTGACGATGTATTTGCTGCCGGATGTGAACCTGAAATTGCGTCCTCGGTTACTTAACGAACTAAGACCGGGCACGCGTGTTGTTTCGCATGCTTTCAGCATGGGTGAATGGAAGCCGGACAGGCAAGCCAAGGTGGGCTCTACCAGCGGGCGCGAGATCTACTACTGGGTCGTTCCCGCCAAGGTGGAAGGAACCTGGAAAATTAAATCACAATCCGGAGAACCTATCGTGGTGACGTTTAAGCAGCAGTTTCAGGAGATCCAAGGGAGTGCTCGAATCAACGACAGGGATGTGCCGTTGCGCGACGCAAAACTCGAGGGTGACCATATTTCTTTCACGATTGCGGATAACTTAAACGGGCGGGATTCTTCACAGAAATTTGAAGGCCGAGTGAACGGTAACGCCATTGATGGTGTTGCCGCTGCGGGGGGAGTGGAAAATCGCGAATTGAAGTGGCGGGCCACGAAGGCGTGATCCTAGAAACAGTGATTGATCGCTTATTGCCTCTAAGGATGTCTTACTTTTTAGAAAGTTACTGCGGTTTGATGTTTCACCAAATGGGTGAGCACGCTACGCACCCGATTGCACGTTTTGTAGGCTGCCTGTCGTTGTTGCTCCGCCTCGCATGGAATGGCCATGCCGCGTTGTCGCCCTTGCAGGGCGCGTCTGCGCTTGCACGCGCAGACCGTTTCGCAGGCGGACAGCATGCTATCCGAAACCCCTGCTACACCCTAACCAGCCAGCCTGCAAAACGCACACTCGGGCACGTCCAATCGTCGTTTCTAGGTGATTGGTAATGGCTGATAGCGCAAGCGAGCTTTATCGACCAAGACCCACGCTTACAGTGTTCGACGGTGTTTGTGTTGTCGTTGGTATTGTAGTCGGCGTTGGCATATTTAAAGCCCCTTCGATTGTCGCCGCCAATGTCGCTAGCCAATGGGAGTTCATGGCGCTGTGGGGACTTGGCGCGATGATTTCGCTGATAGGCGCGCTTTGTTATGCAGAGTTATCGGCGGCCTATCCGAATGTGGGCGGCGAATATCACTTCCTCAAGCGAGCCTTCGGTTGGCGAGTTGGCTTTTTGTTTGCGTGGGGACGTTTAAGCGTTGTTCAAACTGGTGCGATCGCCGTTGTTGCGTTCGTGGTAGGCGATTACGCATCTCAACTGGCGCCTATTGGCCCGTACGGCTCAGCTATCTATGCGGGATTGGCCATCGTCGGCTTGACCCTCCTCAATCTCAGGGGCGTGTCACATTCGAAGTGGTTGCAGAACATACTCACCGTAGCCCTGATCATCGCGGTTGCCGGCATCATTGTCGTTAGCCTGACAATGGCGCCGATCAGGTTCGAGGTGTCAGCGGCAGCGTTGCCGGAGGGTTCCAACGCGAGTGGGTTGGCGTTGATTTTCGTGCTGTTGACCTTCGGTGGTTGGAACGAGGCGGTTTATCTTGCAGGCGAAGTGCGTAACGTCCAACGCACTATGGTGCGGTTACTGGTTATCGGACTTGGCGTGGTTGCGGTCGTCTATTTGCTGCTGAACTTTGCTTATTTGCAGGTGCTGGGTCTGGATGGCATGCGAGAGTCGGAGGTGGTGGCGGCCGATTTGTTGCGAGCGACAATGGGCGAGAGAGGTGCGCTGATTATCAGTATGGTTATTGCCGGCGCTGCATTAACGACACTGAATGCAACCATCTTTACGGGCGCTCGCACGAGCTACGCATTCGGTCGGGATTTTCCCTTGTTTGGCTGGTTGGGTCGCTGGGATAGTAAAGCCATGACGCCATCCAACGCGCTTCTTGTTCAGGGAGTGATTGCGCTTATGCTAGTGATACTGGGCGCCTTGGGACGAAAGGGATTCGCGACGATTGTCGAATATACGGCGCCAGTATTCTGGTTGTTTTTTCTGTTATCGGCACTTTCGCTTTTTGTTTTGAGGCAGCGTGAACCTGAGATCCCTCGGTTATTCCGGGTTCCGTTTTATCCGTTCACACCTGCGTTGTTCTGCATTACCTGCGCTTATATGTTGCACGCAAGTATTGCCTACACGGGAATTGGCGCGTTGGTGGGAGGCGTTGTATTACTGGGAGGATTACCGTTGATGTATTTGTCGCAACGACGACTCGCAGCGAAGAAGATGGCGTCGAACGTGTAATTCTATTTTCAAACTAATCGGGCGTATTGCCAGCGTCACTTGTCATATCGTTTGTACTATCTGCGCGCCGCTTTCGCGTTCACAATTAGTTTGGAAATGGGATAACGGTTAGAAAGTAGATTCGAGTTGAGCGAGGAAAACACGTTGCGCGATTTCTAGCGCCGTGTGGACCTGGAAACAGCGACCAAGCGCTGTTTCCAGGTGGGGGCA